>JANWXI010000144.1 GCA_025057415.1 Chitinophagales bacterium | reverse complement strand
CTGACAAAGCAAAAGAAGCGGAAGTAACTTCATTTAAAATCAATTCATCCACTTTTAAATTCTCTAATCTGTCAAGTTGTGTAACATCGGGGGCATACACTTTCCAGTTGATGAAGTCCGAAGCAATTAAAGTAAAGTTGTAGCCCTCGCCTGAATGAAACTGCCCCAACAGATAGCCCGCTAATTGCTCCTTTGCGTGTTTTTCGGAAACTTTCAGGTCATTCTCAAATTCAATAATTATTTTGTTGTACAGCGTGTCGGCACTGCCTGTATGAAATTTGTCCTTGCGAGGAATATTCACCACTGTGTGCTCAGCACCTGCTGTAATTGCGTCAATTATTTTTACAATTTCTTTTTCCCCGGCGTAAAGGCGGTTTAGCAGGTCTTTGAATGCTTCCTTTTTCGTAAGCTCCTTATTTGCAGATTTTACTTTATGCAAATATTCACTAATATGTTTTGTCCTTTGGTCGGCCATTCATTTACTCCTAAAATTTATCATAAATAAAGGTCTTCTATTTTGTAAGATCCCTCGAAAATAGTACTTTCTAGAGTAGAGAAAAATAAATTAAACATCACTTATAAACAACGAAACAAAAAAGGTTATTATGTTTAACGTTACAACGATTGAAAAGCATCACAGACGTCTCTTACCGGGTGAGGGATGCGAAGGGCGCGAGCGGAGCGAAACGGCCGCGCCCGCTCCGTTGAAAAACAATACGCGCGGGCGCGGCGGAAGCGACAGCGTACCCCGTAGCAAGCCCGACCCCGATGCTGCGCGTAGCCCTGCGGAGCGCAGCAGCGGGGGCACCCCATAAAAATTAAAATCAGGCAATTAATTGCCCCGTAATGATTTGAATTTTTGAAGTAAAACCACGTGGATGTAAAAACCAACACTGGATTACACGATATTTTTTAGGGGTATTGTGTGCATGTTTCAAAACTTTATTTACAGTGCGACTTTTCTTTTACCCTTGAATTGAACTGCCGGAAAAATCCGGATGTCGCTTTTTCCTGTTACTGTTATTCGTGAATGTTTTTCAAATGCAATCAGGCGAGTGTAAGTAGCTTTATAAACAATTTGAATTGTTACCGCCACAAATCAATCCGTACCTTTATTTATCCGGGTCATTTGTCATTCCATTTACACCCAAACTTTCATCTGAAGTTTAAACTAATACACATTTAACCATCATTAACAGCCCTGAAAAACCAACTACCCTAATCCAATTAAATCAAAAATTCTATCTCTTTAAAACCGTAGCGGTGTTCTTTGCCTGCGCTTTGGAGGATGAGTTTACCGTCTTTGCTCACGCCGCATATCTCGCCCCGGATGATTTGGTCTCCTTTTTTAAACTCGTGCGTTTGCTGGTAGCGGTAAAGCGATTCGGTGTAGGCGCGCGCCAGAAAATTAAAGTGCCGCATGCGCAGTTGCAGGTAGTATTTTTCCACGTACAGGCAGAGCAGTTCAGCAAGGGTATTCAGGTTGTACGTAATGGCAGTGAGCAGGTATAACGAGGTGGGGTTTTTGAGCTCTTCGCTGAAGGTCTCCTGGTTTACGTTGATGCCTATGCCGATAATGCTGTGGGTTATTTTGTTGCCTGCTATGGTATTTTCAATCAGTATGCCGGCCAGCTTTGAGTCGCCTGCGTAAATATCGTTGGGCCATTTGATGCAAATGCGGTCTTTGACCACGCTCTCTGCAAAATCTTTCACGGCAAGCGCAGCGCACATATTCAGGTAAAACTGGTTGGGCGGCTCCAGAAAATCGGGATAAAAGATGAAGCTCACGGTGAGGTTTTTGTCGGGTTCGCTCAGCCAGGCATTGCCCTGCTGGCCGCGCCCTGCCGTTTGGGCGCGCGCTATGATGAGGGTGCCCTCGGGCACGGGGCCCGAAGCCAGTAATTCGCGGGCGTAATCGTTGGTGGAGCCAACTTGCTGCAGGGTAATGATGTTTTTACCGGTAAAGAGGGTTTGTGCCATGCGGAAGGGGGCGTTTTTAGGAACATGGAAAAGTAATTACTTTTGTGGCTTGTACCTACTGATTTTTTCAACAAAAACAGGGCTTTTGGCAAAACGGAGAACGAACACCACCCGGCTGCTTAAGATGATAGTGGATGCCATACTGGATAAGAAGGGAAAAGAGGTGGTAACCCTTGACCTGCGGAAAATCAAAGACGCGCCATCTGATTACTTCATTATAACGCATGGCGACTCCAACACCCAGGTGCGTGCCATTTACGACCACGTGATTGAGAAGGTGCGCGAAAATAAAATACTCCCCTACCGCACCGAAAGCGGCAGGGGCGCAGAGTGGATGATAATTGACTTTGTAGATGTCACCGTACATGTTTTTTATCGCGAAAAACGCGAATTTTATGCTCTGGAGGAACTTTGGAGCGATGCCCGTCGCACCGAACATTCGGCAGAGAAAAGCATTGTAAAATAAACCAAACATTGATACGTCAAAGAGGGGACAATACCATGGCAAACGAGCAGAACAAAGACCAAAAACCGCAGCACGAGGAGTATCGCCCGCCGCGCAAAAGCGATGAGCCGCGCTTCAATTACTTTTGGGTTTACGCCATCATCATTGCCTTTATCATCATATCGCTGAACCTATCGTTGTTTCAGGATAACAGCCGCGAAACCACCATGCCCAAGCTGCGCGAAATGCTGAGCCAAAACGATGTAGAACGTATAGAGGTTTACAATCAAAAGGTGGCTGAGATTACGCTGAAACGCTCCTCGCTCACCAAGCCGCAATACAAAGATGCCGCCCGCAGCCGCTTCGGCACCACAAACCGCGGGCCGCACTACTTTATCACGGTAGCCAGCAACGAATCGTTCGACCGGTTTATCAACGAGTTCTACAAAGAAAACCCCGCACTGGAGCAGGTGTACGTGCGCTACGACACCCGCCAGGAGTGGTGGCGCGATATTTTCCCCTACCTGCTGCCCCTGGTGCTTTTTGGCGCGCTATGGATATATCTGCTGCGCAGAGCCGGCGCAGGAGGCATAGGTGGTCCGGGTGGCAACATCTTCAACATCGGCAAATCAAAAGCCGTGTTGTTCGATAAAGACGAAAAAATAAACGTGACCTTTGAAGACGTTGCGGGCTTAGACGAAGCCAAGCTGGAGGTGCAGGAAATAGTTTCTTTTCTCAAGAACCCGAAAAAATACACCAACCTGGGCGGTAAAATCCCCAAGGGGGCTTTGCTAATAGGCCCGCCGGGCACGGGCAAAACCCTCATTGCAAAAGCCATGGCGGGCGAGGCACAGGTGCCCTTTTTCTCTATATCGGGGTCTGATTTTGTGGAGATGTTTGTAGGCGTGGGCGCCAGCCGGGTGCGCGATTTGTTTCGCCAGGCACGCGAAAAAGCCCCCTGCATCATTTTCATTGATGAGATTGACGCCATCGGCCGCGCGCGCGGCAAACATCTGGTGCAAGGCAACGATGAGCGCGAAAACACCCTTAACCAACTGCTGGTAGAGATGGACGGCTTCAGCTCCGAAAAAGGCGTGATAATGATTGCCGCTACCAACCGCCCCGATGTGCTCGACAGCGCCCTGCTGCGCCCCGGCCGCTTCGACCGCCAGATTACAATTGATAAACCCGACATGAAAGGGCGCGAGCAGATTTTTAAAGTCCACCTCAAAAGCATCAAAATAAGCAAAGAAGTAAGCGTAGAAAAACTGGCCGCCCTCACGCCGGGCTTTGTGGGTGCCGATATCGC
Organism: Chitinophagales bacterium; assembly: GCA_025057415.1. Lineage (GTDB taxonomy): Bacteria > Bacteroidota > Bacteroidia > Chitinophagales > LD1 > Bog-950. The sequence goes on along the minus strand of JANWXI010000144.1, from coordinate 2,571 downwards.
CAACATCTGCAACGAAGCCGCCCTCATTGCCGCGCGCAAAGACAAAAACGAAGTGGACATGCAGGACTTCCACGATGCCATTGACCGCAGCATCGGGGGCTTAGAAAAGAAAAACAAACTCATTTCACCCGAAGAGAAAAAAATTATCGCCTATCACGAGTCGGGGCACGCCATCTGCGGGTGGTTTCTCGAGCATGCTCACCCGCTGCTCAAAGTGAGCATCATTCCCCGCGGAGTGGCTGCGCTCGGCTATGCGCAGTATCTTCCAAAAGAAAAATATATTGAAACCCGGCGCGAAATGCTCGACCGCATGTGTATGACCCTGGGCGGCCGCGCGGCAGAACAAATCGTGTTTAACGAAATCTCTACCGGCGCGCAAAACGACCTGGACCATGTTACAAAAATTGCTTATGCGATGGTTTCAGTTTTCGGCATGAACGACAAAGTGGGCAATGTGTCGTTTTACGACATGATGAACCAAAACGGCTTCATGAAACCCTACAGCGAAGAAACCGGCAAACTCATTGATGACGAAGCGCGCAAAATCATTGAAGAACAGTTTGAGCGCGCCAAAAAACTGCTCTCCGAAAAACGAGCGGAGCTTGACGCCCTCGCCAAAATGCTTCTCGAAAAAGAAGTGCTTTACAAAGACGACCTCGAAAAACTCATCGGCCCGCGGCCGTTTGATAAAACCATCCCTGCAGCCGATGAAAAAAATACACAACAAACAGTGTCCACTAACACAGACGAAACTGCGCTTGCTGTTGAGAATAAGCAGGCGTAAAACTTCATCTGCTGCTGCCACACATATTACATTTGAAAAAAATGTGATACTCAATCCCCGGCTATGCAGTCAGATGAGAAAACAAGTTTACTTGCTAAGTTCCGCAGCATATTTTCTGCTCCATCAAAAGAACCTTCCCCTGTTGCCGTAGATACGGTAAATGAAGTTTCGCCTGATAAGGATGCCGGGCAATCTGAAATCGCCACCGAAGCCGAAAACCGCAACACATGGAGCCGTGAGGAGAGCGTTACCGCACGCGAAATTGGCTTGCGCACCGTAGCGGTTACCCCGCCTAAAATTACACTCCCCGCCGCCAAAGATTTAGACATACGCTTTGCGCGCAACTTCACATCGCTGGGCGGTAAGTTTATTTACTGCCAAAACATCCGCGAAGCGGTAAGCGTGCTCAACCTGTTGAAGTTTGAACACAACTGGCATCACATCTTCGCCTGGGAAAACGAAATAAAAGACGCTTTTGCGGAGTATCACTTTCAGCGCGGCGCTATCGGCTTTACTATCGAAAACTCCGATGCAGCCATTTCGCTTGCCGAGTGTTTGATAGCCGATGAAGGCGCCATACTCCTCAACCCTAAACAGGCATCGCGCCGGCGTCTGCCGTGTTTTCCGAAAACCCACCTCATCCTTACCGACATTGCCCACCTCGCAGCCACCGAAGCGGAGGCGCTCGAGCGGTTTAACCTGCAGTACAAAGGCGAGTTGCCCTCTATCATCAAACTCGGCTGCCATGCTGCCAAAGGAAACCTCTACGACAAGCAGCGCCTCATTCTCAATGCCGATGGACCCGATGATGTGTATGTGCTGCTGGTAGATGAAATTATTCCCCCTTCGCTCAGACCTTAGTTTACGGGCTTTCACTAACTTAGCGCCCCATGGCGGGTGCAAACCGAAAAATATACTTTGCCTCTGATTTGCACCTGGGTGCTCCCGATGAAACGACCAGCGCCGCGCGCGAGCGCAGATTTATCAGATGGCTTCGCGAAATACAGCCCGATGCCGGAGCGCTCTACATCTTGGGCGATTTGTTCGACTTCTGGCACGATTACGACACCGTCGTGCCCAAGGGCTTCATCCGCGTGCAAGGCATGTTGGCGCAGTTGGCAGACGCCGGCACAGAACTCCACCTCTTTACCGGCAACCACGACCTGTGGATGTACGGATACTTCGAAAAAGAACTGGGTGCGCAGGTGCACCGCCAACCCATTCAAAAAATTTTATATGAAAAAAAATTCTACATCGGCCATGGCGATGGGCTGGGCCCCGGTGACCATGGATATAAATTCATCAAATCGGTATTCACCAATCCGCTGTGCCGCTGGTTGTTCAAGTGGCTCCATCCCGACCTGGGCGTAAAACTCGCGCGCTACCTCTCTTACAAAAGCCGCTTTGCCGACCCCGCCGTTAAGGCGCACGAAGAAAAATTCCTGGGCGAAGAAAACGAATGGTTAGTGCAGTTTTGCCGCGAAGAACTCAAAAAAAACCACTACGACTACTTCATCTTCGGCCACCGCCACCTGCCCTTAGACATTCCGCTAAACCCCACAAGCCGCTACATCAACACAGGCGACTGGCTCACCCACTGCACCTACGCGGTGTACGACGGCGCCCGGGTAACACTCAGGCATTTTACCTGAAACGCACCCCACCATCACCAGCGCGCTGTGCAGCAAATTTACATATATATATTTATTTTAATTTGTATCTGGGGGTGCCCCCGCTGCCAAGCGGTGCAAGGCAGCGGGGTCGGGCTTGCTGCGGGGTGCGCTGTC
>JANWXI010000143.1 GCA_025057415.1 Chitinophagales bacterium | reverse complement strand
TTCATAATTCTTTTTTTTAATGTTAAAATTAACCTTTCAAAAACAACTCACTTTACACACTTTTTGGGAAAGTATCTCCCGATTTTTTTGAGAGTATTTTGATAATAGAAAATCGGTTGCCAGAGCGTATATTAGTGGTTTTACACGCAAGTTTATTCAGTTTTAATGTCGGGTAATTGCGCAGCAGGCGTTCTTACGCGGGGTATTTTTATGCATTTTCAACAATGGGAAAAATACGTTAATGTCTGTTGCTTTGCCGACAATATGGTGAAATCCTAAACCGAAAACTCATTTGCTTTGTTATTTTCGCGCACCTGTTTTTTGGCAAACACACTGCATCAACATGAGCTATCTACATCACCGCGACCATTTTCAAAACCGCCACATTGGCATCCGTGAAAATGACCTTAACGAAATGCTGCGCACTATCGGGGTAAGCTCTCTTGACGAACTCATAGACCAGACAGTACCCGCCCACATCCGCATGAAGCGCAAACTCCACTTGCCCGAAGCGCAAACAGAGTACGAATACCTGAACGATATAAAAAAAATAGCCGCTGAAAACAAAGTATATCGCTCCTATATCGGAATGGGGTACTACTCCACCATCACACCGGCTGTAATTCGCAGAAACATTCTGGAGAATCCGGGTTGGTACACCCAATACACACCTTACCAGGCCGAAATTTCACAGGGGCGTTTAGAAGCGCTGCTGAATTTTCAAACCATGGTGAGCGACCTCACCGGCTTGCCTGTAGCCAACGCTTCTTTATTAGACGAAGGCACAGCCGCAGCCGAGGCGATGCACATGTTTTGGGGTTTAAAAAACAAAAAAGGCAGTGAGTGCAACAAGTTTTTTGTCTCTGCCGACTGTTTTCCGCAAACCATAGATGTAATCCGCGGGCGCGCGGCATTTTTGGGAATAGAAGTTGTTGTAGGCGATTTCCGCACTGTTACTATCACTGGTGAGTTTTTCGGTGCGCTGTTGCAGTATCCTGCCAAAGACGGTAACATTTACGACTACACCTCATTTGTGGAGCGCTGCAAGCAGGCAGAGTGTTTCACCTGTGTAGCTACAGATTTATTAGCCCTCACTTTGCTTACTCCGCCGGGAGAGTTTGGCGCAGATTGTGCCGTGGGCAACAGCCAACGCTTTGGCGTGCCCATGGGTTACGGGGGGCCGCATGCGGCATTTTTCGCTACCCGCGATGAATACAAGCGCTCCATCCCCGGAAGAATTATCGGAGTGAGCATTGATGCAGAAGGTAAGCCCGCCCTGCGCATGGCGCTGCAAACCCGCGAACAGCACATCCGCAGAGAAAAAGCCACCTCTAACATTTGTACCGCCCAAGCCCTGCTCGCAATCATGGCCGGCATGTATGGCGTGTATCACGGCCCGCAGGGTTTGCGGCATATCGCTTTGCGCATCTATCAACTCACCGCAATACTTAAAACAGAACTCACCGCGCTCGGTTACCGGGTCACTACCCTGCATCATTTTGATACTATCACCGTTGCCGTAAATGACACCTTAACGCTTGAGAACATCCGGCACCTTGCCATTCGCCATCAGATAAACTTTTTCTACGGTGATAAAACCATATCCATATCCCTTGACGAAACTACTGCACTTAACGATGTAGCCGACATAGTGCAAATCTTTGCCCAGGCAGCAGGCAACAGTACCCACCGCACCGATTTCGCAGCACAAAATGAGCAGCCCCTAAACTGGCCAGAAAATCTGGTGCGTAAATCAGCTTACCTGACACATCCGGTTTTCAACAGTTACCACAGCGAAACGCGCCTGATGCGTTACATCAAAAGTTTGGAGAACAAAGATTTGTCGCTCACCACCAGCATGATACCCCTAGGCAGTTGCACCATGAAACTCAACGCTGCTGCAGAGCTTGAACCCATTACCTGGAGCGAGTTTGCCAACATACATCCCTTTGTACCTGCCGACCAGGCAGAGGGTTACCACTACATCATATCTTCTTTAGAAAAATACCTATGCGAAATTACCGGCTTTGCCGCAGCTTCACTGCAACCCAACAGTGGCGCTCAGGGCGAGTACGCCGGCCTGCAGGTAATACGCGCATACCAGCGCGACCGTGGCGAGGGGCACCGCGATGTGGCGCTCATACCCGCATCGGCTCATGGCACCAACCCCGCCTCGGCAGTAATGTGCGGTTTGAAAGTGGTGGTGGTAGCCACCGATAAACACGGCAACATTGATTTTGACGACCTGCTGAAAAAAGCCGAGGAGCATAAAGACAGGTTGTGTTGCCTGATGGTTACTTACCCCAGCACACACGGTGTGTTTGAAAGCAAAATCAAAGACGTGTGCGATGTAATTCACGCTTACGGAGGGCAGGTGTACATGGACGGAGCCAATCTGAATGCCCAGGTAGGCCTCACTTCGCCCGCAATTATAGGCGCAGACGTAAACCACATCAATTTGCATAAGACCTTTGCCATACCTCACGGAGGCGGTGGGCCGGGCATGGGCCCCATTTGTGTGGCGGCTCACCTCGCGCCATACCTGCCGGGGCACCCTTTGGTTAAAACAGGCGGTGAAAAAGCCCTGCCAGCTGTGAGTGCAGCGCCCTACGGCAGCGCTTCCATTCTCCTCATCAGCTACGGTTACATACGCATGTTGGGCAGCGATGGCGTTACGAATGCCACCCGCTATGCCATCCTCAATGCCAACTACATCAAAGCCCGCCTGGAACCCTACTATGATGTGTTGTATGTGGGTAAAGAACACGGCCGCTGTGCGCATGAACTCATCCTGGACTTCCGCCCTTTTAAGCACAGTGTGGGCATAGAAGTAGAGGACGTAGCCAAACGCCTGATGGATTACGGTTTTCATGCACCTACGGTATCTTTCCCGGTGCCGGGTACGTTGATGATTGAACCCACCGAGAGCGAAGACAAAGCCGAGTTAGACCGCTTTTGCGATGCGCTAATCTCTATACGCAGAGAGATTGAAAAAATTGAACGCGGTGAAATAAGCGCTACCGATAATCCCCTCAAAAATGCCCCGCACACCCTTAGCGCTGTAACATGCGATACGTGGAACCGTCCTTACTCGCGCAGCGAAGCGGCATATCCGCTTCCCTACCTGCGCCAAAATAAGTTCTGGCCGAGTGTAGCGCGCGTCAATAATTCACATGGCGACCGCAACCTGATTTGTACTTGCCCGCCTGTAGAGAGTTATGCAGCCGTAACCTGATAGAACCCACAGGCAGGTCACCTGCCACGTACACCACACTTTTGTTAAATTTTATCCGATTGCGTTCAAACTCTGCACAGTAACGCAAAAAATTGTGGGTAAGTTAGTTTTTCATACAAACAACATTTTTCAACTTAGCCCTTAGGTTACAACAAAAACCACTGCATATGTCATTTCAACACCACCTGGCGGGAAATGTGCTTGTAATTACGCTTGAAGGAAACTTGCTGGGCGAGCACAGCAATACTCCGGTGCTGGAACTTCTCAAAGGAAACTTAGAACAAGGAAATAAAAAGGTTCTCTTTAATCTTGCCAACCTTAAATTTATCAACAGCACGGGGCTCGGCATGCTCATGACTGCCCTCACCAAAACCCGAAATGCCGGCGGTGAAATGGCGCTTTGCAACATCCCCGAGCAAATGAAAAAAATACTCGCCATAACCAAACTGGAAAACATATTCCCTACTTACGATGACGAAGCCGCCGCGCTTCGCTTTCTGCAGGCATAAATTGCCTGTATTCTGTTACTAAATATTGGAACCACCAACATCATGTCCCCAATCATATTAATTTTTTATTTAACGAATTTTACCCATGGCAGTTGATATATTACTCGGTTTACAATGGGGCGATGAGGGCAAGGGAAAAATCATTGATTTTCTGGCGCCACAGTATGACCTCATCGCTCGCTTTCAGGGCGGCCCTAATGCCGGCCATACTTTGGTTATTAACGGTGAAAAAACCGTGCTGCACACCGTACCTTCCGGTATTTTGCAGGAACGCCCCATCAACATCATTGGCAATGGCGTAGTGATTGACCCTATCACCCTTCAAAAAGAAGTTGAGTTTCTCAAATCTAAAGGCGTGGACGTTGGCACTCGTTTACTCATTTCAAAAAAAGCGCACCTCATACTCCCCACGCATAAAATACTGGATGCTGCCAGCGAAGCTGCAAAAGGTAAAGAAAAAATCGGCTCCACATTGCGTGGCATATCGCCTACATACATGGATAAAACCGGGCGCAACGGCTTGCGTGTGGGCGACATACTGAGCAGCAATTTTCAGGATGCCTACCGGCAAATTCGCGAAAAACACCTGCGCTTGCTGCGCCTCTACGATTTTGAATTCTCACTGCCGCAAGAGGAGCAAAAGTGGATGGAAGCCATTCAGTATCTGCGTTCGCTTTCCCTCATAAACTCTGAGTATTACATCAACGATGCGCTGCTGCAAGGCAAGCGCCTGCTGGCTGAGGGCGCGCAGGGCACCATGCTGGATATTGATTTCGGCACATATCCCTACGTCACATCTTCTACTACCATTGCCTCGGGCGCTTGTAGCGGGCTGGGCATAGCGCCACAAAAAATCCGCGAAGTCATCGGCATTGCCAAGGCATATTGCACGCGTGTGGGCGGCGGGCCTTTCCCCACAGAGCTGTTAGATGAAACCGGTGAACAAATTAGAAAAAAAGGTAATGAATTCGGCTCCACCACCGGGCGCCCGCGCCGCTGCGGCTGGCTCGACCTGCCCGCTCTCCGTTATGCCTGCATGCTCAATGGCGTCACCCAAATCGCACTTACAAAATCTGACGTGCTCAACGATTTTGAATACATTGACGTTTGCACCGAATACAACCTTGCAGGTAACCCGAGCCGCGAAATACCATACGACATCTGCACAGCAAACATCCAACCGGTTTACACACGCCTCTGCGGTTGGAAAAACGACCTCAGGCAATTTTCAACCTACGATGATTTACCTGAAACCTTCCTCGGCTACCTTCGCTTCATCGAAGATTACCTCAAAATCCCTGTCAGCATGGTATCCACCGGCCCCGAGCGCGAAAAACTTTTGCTGAAAAACTAACTACACCTGCGTATATCAGTGGCTAACCATGCTGCGCAAAAAGATTGCGTAGTTGTTTTTTGGGGGTGCCCCCGCTGCCAAGCGATGCAAGGCAGCGGGGTCGGGCTTGCTGCGGGGTGCGCTTTCGCTCCCGTGCTCCACTGCGTTTCGCACCGCTCCCGTTGGTCGCGCCCTTCGCATCCCTCACCCGCTCGCGCACACGGTCAGTTTCGCTACAGCTCCTGATGATGAAGGTATGCATTTTGCGAAATCAAACCGGATGTTCACCCTGCCTTGTTGCGCTTATCGCTGCGGGCTTTCTCCTCAGGCCAGCGCAAAACGTACAACCTGAAATAGTATATCGTGTAGTTCACAAAATACGAAAGCGGCCTGCGTACTGCGTAGTACAAATGGATGAGTTGACCGCGTATGTACAGCGCAAACGGTACAATCAGCAGCAGGGTAGGCAAGATGAGTTTGTTCGGAAACAATACGAAATATAACAGAAAAAATAAAGATGAAGTATTATGTATATTGATAATGGCAATGGCAGCAGCTCCTGATAGTGCGTGTACGTTCAGATAATCAGCAGCCGGCATCAGTGAGCGCATATCGCTTACGCGATGGCGGAAGAGGTACAATGAACAAAATACAATCAACGCTAAAGCATATATGATTTTGTGTTGCATAAAAGAAAACAAATATCCCTGCCATACTACCAGTAAAACGAGTTCTGCTGTCAGCAACGTATGCATCCAGCGCTGTATTCGTGTTTGCCCGTAGGTAAGCGCTATAGAACGCACACCGGCAAGAGCATCTGCCTGCGCATCTTCCGATTGACCTTTCAGAAAATTTCGTATTTCCCATACAAATCCCCAAAATATGTAGCACACAGAAAAGAATACCCATTTCTTAAACACACCTATGTGAAGCAGTATGATAAAATACGGCAGTGCTCTTTCGTGTAAGCCCGTAACGACAGCAGCAGCCAGTCCCCGCTCTTTGAGCCGCATCGGATGCAAACTGTAAAGCACATTCAACAAGGTTTGCACGATAACACATAGTAAAATAATCTTATTTGATAGAGTTAAACCAATCAACAGGTTAACTGCGATTATGCCCGGCATCAGAGCAGGCAGCCAGGCGTCCGGTAAACCTGACAACAAGTTGTGTTTACCTGAAAGGCAGTCAGCGCGAAGGTCACCCCAATCGTTAATGAAATGCCCCTGTATCGCTAATCCGATAAGTAATGTAAAGAG
>JANWXI010000142.1 GCA_025057415.1 Chitinophagales bacterium | reverse complement strand
CGTCTAGGTCAACATGGATAGGGCCTGTCCAGGTTTGGCCGGAGTCAACAGAGCGCCAGAAAATAGGGTCGTAAACGGAGTCCTGGTCATTCGTAATGTCACCTAATATGGCAATCCAACCATATTTGCCACTCGGGTCAAAAGCGATAGTGCCGGAAGTAACAATGCTGTAAGAATTACCATTTGATAAGCCGGATGCAAACGACTGGTTAATCTTTTGAGTTGTCCAGGTCACGTTTTTTGTAACGGGGTTCCACACACCTTTTTCAATCACAAGCCCCGTGCTTTGTGTGTTACCGGCGGTGAAGCCGCCGTTGTAATCTTCATGAAGGTTCCAGAAGGTGTTGTTGGCTCCTTTACAAAGACCGCCGGCAATTGCCACATTACCGCCGTTAATCAAGACCCACTCAACGGTTGCGGTGCTGGTATCACCGGTGAGCTTGGCGCGACCGCGCATAGAACCCTGCCAACTGTTACCATCGTGCCAGGTTCCGTTGTAAACGATATAAGCGCTATCGGCTATCGTGTTTCCAGAGGGGTTATAGATAACTGCCTGCGGGAAGCGTCCGTTAACGTTAACATTGTCTATTTGTGGGTTGTTGGTAAGGGGACCTTTGTCAATACCCCAAGTGTTACCTTTGTCCTTTGATACATCAAAACGATACATGGCAAGGTTAGTGCCCGGAAACTTGCTTGGGTCGTTACGATGGATGAACGTAACTGTATTCAAATTTACATCTACGTCTAACTGGGTGGTACGGTGGTCAACAACCGTGAGCAAGTTACCGGCAGTGCCGATTAACTTGGAATTTAATTTTACCGTACCCCTGCCGGCATTACTCGTACCTTTGATGGGGGGAGTGTATTTTTTGTAACTGGGTTTAACCATTGGTGCATCGTGCAAAAGGTTGGTAAGACGACTGTCGCGCAATGCTTCCTGACCTTTAACCGTAGTAAACAGTGCGGTCATCAGGGTTACGTACAAAATTTTTTTCATCGTGTGCTAAGTTTGATGTTAACAATTTTGACTGGCGAAAATAAACATTTCATCATATACAGGGATAAAAAATTTTCACACTAAGGTTGGTCATATTTTTGTAATTTTTTTGACTGCCACAACGAGTCAAGGTAGGTCTGCAGCGAGGCAAGGGCTGCCGGGTATTTTCCCCATTTTGTTTTAACACTTTTGCCGCCGTAAACAATTACACAGGAGGGTAAATCGGGCGGGGCTTCCCCGGGCGGGGGGTAAGATACTTCAAATTTCTCAAAACCCGCGTCTTTGAAGCGGCGCTGTATATCTTCCAACTCCGATTTAGAGAGGGTTGCGTAGTAATTCCCTTCTAACTCGGTAAAACGAATGCCATGGTATGTTAAAAGACCATTGGCGTAAATGTTCACATCATACGTAGGGCATTTGCCGAAACACGCCGTGCGTTTAAATGTTACTAACAGATTTCCGTTTTTTTCAGGTGAGCCCGGGAAAACCTTCGTTTTGCAGGCATAGCACAATACAGCCCATGCAATTAAACACGCGGTTATGTGTTTGAATTTTAACAAATCGCTCTTGATAACCATTTGCCTGCAATAATAAAAGATATTACAACAGTGACATTTGCGTGCAGCTTTGAAGCTTCTCCCCTGCTCACCTGCTTACAGGTAAGATATTTTGTATGTATGCACGGTTTTCCGGATTTGCGTTCATATCAATTAAAATAAAAAATCATGAAATATTTCATACTACTTGTGCTTGCTGTGTGTTGGGTAATTTTTGGTAAATCGCAAAGTACAATTCCGAATGGTAATTTTGAGAATTGGAGTTTCGGCAGACCCACCGGCTGGGGAACTTCCGACCAGGTGCTTGCTCTGATAGCTCCTAATCTGGGTGGGGTTACACAGGAGACCAACGCTGCCAATGTGTACGCTGGTACAAAAGCCGTATTACTGACTACAAAAACAGCAAACTTACCCACCATAGGGCAGCAAGCTGTGCCGGGAGTGGTAAGTTTAGGGACACTCGCGCTGGATTTCACAACCTTTCAGCCAAAAATTACAGGGCATGCCTATACCGACCGCCCCGACTCAGTGCGATTTGCGGTAAAATATCAGAGCGGAGCGGGCGGCAGCGATACCGGCGGTGTATTTGTAACTCTTACCCGCTGGAACCCTGTTACCAACACAAGGCAAATTATCGCCAACACTCTCTTCCGCACCTCTAACACCAATGGTTATGTGCAGCAAACCCTCAAGGTTCAGTACAACTCCTACTACAACCCCGATACACTTCTTATACAGGGTATATCCAGCGCCAACCAGACCCCTGTTGAAAATTCGCAAATGTGGCTGGATGATATGAAATTTATTGGTTTAGACACTGCCTTCAAAGCATACATAACACCGCGTAACGATGTGAACGCCTGCGATGGCGACACGCTGCGCTTCAGTACCGATAATTTTCCGGGAGATACATACCAATGGTATAAAGACGGAAACCCTATTGCTGACTCCACCAATCATCGGCTTACGGTTACAACACCTGGCGACTACTGGGTGGTTGTAAATCACAACGGAACCGTTTATACTTCTGACACTATCAGCGTAGTTTATAACCCGGTACCCGTAGTTACTTACACAGCCCCCATTGATACGGTATGCTACACAACCGTACTGCCGCTCACCGGCGGTAATCCGCCCGGTGGTTTCTACAGCGGCACCGGAGTGAGTAACAATCAATTTAACTCTACAACAGCCGGCAACGGCACACATACCATTACTTACACCTACATTAACCAATACGGCTGTCGGGGCCGCGCTACGCAGAGCATTACGGTGCGCACCTGTGTGGGCTTACAAAAATTTATACCGGATGCTGTGTTGCGACTCTATCCGCAGCCGGCATCAGAATTTGTGTTTCTGGAAACAAACGAGATTTTGCTGGGGGGAACTCTCACCATTAAAGATATAAACGGAAGAATACTTTTAACGCACCATATCCACACAAATCACTCAACTATCCCGGTACATTCCTTACCTCCCGGAAGTTACGTTATAGACATTACAACACATCATGGAACTTTGGCGGCCACTGCTTTATTAATAGTACCATGAATACAAACACAAACTGAAATCGCCTTTACAGATTGCAGAGGCATTTCAAGCGACATAGTAAGGCAAAGCCGGAGAGTTTGAAAGAGTGTTGCAACGATTGAAGATATCTTAAAGGGAATATTTTTGGGTTAACTATTTTTGCCGTCAGATGTTGGGAAAAGTTTCGCCTATGCCTCACGTAAAAACTTTGCTATTTCTGCCAGTTTAGCATCGTCCATTCGGTTGCTATCATGAGAGCTGATATACCCCTCATATACTTCAAAAAATTTTTTGTTAGAAGATTTTACAGGCGTCCAATTTTCAACAAGGTGTTTTGTTCCATGCAAAGGAACCAGTTTGGCATGAACGTGATTAATGCCAAATCCTTCCAGTATAAAACCTGTACGCCCGACGGTTTCAAATTTTTTATCAATTATTGAAGCAACTTTTTTACAAGCTAAAATCAGTTTAGTTAATTCATAATCCGGTAGGTCAAAAGCATAACTCGGATAATGTTTTTTAGGGATAACTACTGTAAACCCAATGGTGTTAGGGAAAATAGATAGAAATGCAATATGCTCCTCATCCTCCCAAAAAAATATGAGCGGGCTCTTCTCTTTTTACAATTGAACAAAAAATACAATTATTCATAATGTAAGTTCATGTGACATATTTTAATAGTAACGATCTAATCAGACAGTTGGTTTTTTTTGATGGTTTGAAAATTTTGTTTCGAGCATCTTTTCTTTAGCCAAATATAGGGAATCTTTAAAGGTTTGCATGGGAGTTTTTCCAAAACAATATTTCCCACTGTGGGTTCTTTCTTCGTTGCAGGCCTTTATCCATTCATCTAAATCATTTTGCAAATCTTTTATGGAATGATACATTTTTCTGCGAAAGGCAACGGCATAAAACTCGTTCTGAATGGTACGGTGGAATCGTTCACAGAAGCCGTTGGTCTGCGGGTTTCGGGCCTTTGTTTTGGAGTGTTCTATGGCTTCTGAAGCTAAATAGAGTTCATACTCGTGATATTCGGGTTTACCACAGTATTCGGTACCTCAATCGGTCAAAATACGCAGTAGTGGTATTTGATGTTCTTCAAAGAAAGGCAACACGTTGCCTAATTGTTCTGCTCATATTAGTAGTCCTACTTTTGTTTTGATAAGCTTTGTTTTCAGCAATCATTTTTAGACAGTTTATGGTGTTATGGAATTTAATTTAATACATAAATTTATAACCAAACTGTCAGATGAAATCTAAACTAATACATTTTAAGCATTAAAGCTCAATTAGTATTATGTTGTCCGAATACACACAAAAAAATCAGCAATAATGTTTGCAAGCTTAAGATTGTTACGCTGCGCACCCATCGCAGGCGATTGCGCAACAAAACACATCTAAATTACCTCTACAAATCGTGCTATATACGATAAACTCATTCATGTAGCAAATTGGTTATTTGGAAACCTGAATGTGGTGGATTGCCCGAAACACTACTCCGACGCAACCGCAATTTACTTAACTGAACAGAAAGAAGCCACACACTGAATCCTTACAGGTAACTCTTTGTAACACAATAAAATGACACAATACAACTAACCCGTTCTATTAATGTTATTGCAATGTGTATTAAATCATCAAATGCTTCGCAAAATTTTTTTATTATTTATTGCATAAATATTTGTCTCGATTTAATCAACAGGCAGTTTTCTGGTTATTCACTATTCCAAACACAGTGCAGAATTCACATACCCAACATTTACGTCAAAAAAGGGCACAGTTATTGCATACTAAGAACAAAATGTAATTGTAAGTTTTAATATGGTTATACTTTCTCTGCGGGCACACCTCATTTCACCACAAGAAAAAACACATTTTCTTACCGAAGTTCACGTTAACACAACTTTTGGTAATCAATTTATATTCCGTTCAATCACATTTAACCCAATTAAACCAAAATCAAAATGATGTTACTGCAAATTTCTACCGACTTAGTCGGCAAATACACCGAAAAGGCCATAGACATGGCTATATCGTACGCCCCGCGGATAGTAGGCGCCATACTGCTGTACCTGGTAGGCATGTTTATCATCGGGCAGCTCGTAAAATTTATCAGCGCTCTTCTCAGTCGCAAAAACTACGATGCTTCACTGAACACATTCCTCACGTCCTTAGTAAAAGTACTGCTCACCATCCTGCTGCTATTGAGTATCGCCAGCATGGTGGGCATTGACATCACCTCATTTGCCGCTCTGCTGGCAGGCGTAGGTCTTGCGATTGGCGCGGCGCTTAATGGCTCACTCGGTAACCTGGCCGGTGGAGTTATGATTATGATATTCAAACCCTTTAAAGTTGGTGATTTCATTGAGGCACAGGGTGTTACCGGCACTGTAAAAGACATCGGCATTTTTGCCACCACTATCCTCACGCCCGAGAACAAAACCGTTATCATTCCCAACGGGCCGCTATCTACGGGCATTATCAGCAACAACACCGCGCATGGTAACCTGCGCGTGGATATCACCATGGCTATTGCCCTCGACCAGGACATTGACCGCGCCCGCAACATTGCCTTAGAAGTCATCAAAAAACACCCCAAGGTACTCGCTTCACCTGCCCCCGAAGTATCGGTGTTAAAAGTAGCTGATGGCATGTGTACACTTGCCATACGACCCTATTGCCCACAACCCGATTACTGGGATGTGTTTTTCTATGTTCAGGAAAACGTCAAAATTGCCTGGGATAAAAACGGCGTTGCCGGGCCGATTCCCGCCCGTGTTATTATTCAAAAGTAAGGGCCAACCACCGGCACATCCAACTATGCAAAATGCCTCCCGTAAATTGCGGGAGGCATTTGCGTGTCTGGGTGAGAAGATTTGAACTTCCGACCCCTTGCACCCCATGCAAGTGCGCTACCAGGCTGCGCTACACCCAGAGAAACCGGAGTTATGCTCCGCTTGCTCTGGCATGCTGCATGTGGGGCCAGTTTTCACCCAACGGAGCGCGAATATAACATAAACTTCGTTAGCAGAAAAATCCCCACTGCCGTTACTGCATCACAATCGCACACCGCTATAATCATCCGCCACATAAAGAAGTAACAGCTGTAGCCACACCGACTGTGCCTCGCACTACAACAAGCCCGTCATCTTTTCATTAAACAATCTAAGCGAATGGGAGATGAAATCATTCTAAAAACATTCGACAAAAGCAAGTAAGCATATGCTCTTCAGGGATACTTTGTGGTTATATGATATAAGTTTATTCTGAAATAGTCGCCTGGTTACCGCCTGTGAAATTTATGTTCTCGGTGCATCCTGATTATTTTGAAAAGAGTTTATGTTAAGAGTGTATTGAAGTGTCAGAACGCAAGTTAGTGGTTGATAGCTTATCGGAATGAGGTTGTGTGTGGGTTGCTTACCTGTGGCGGGTGGCCCGAGGGGTTGTGTTGAATTTATGTGTGATGTAACCTGCCTGCG
>JANWXI010000141.1 GCA_025057415.1 Chitinophagales bacterium | reverse complement strand
GAGCGCTTGCTCGGGTGAGGGATGCGTAGGGCGCGACCAACGGGAGCGGTGCGGAACGCAGTGTAGCACGGAAGCGAAGCGTACCCCGTAGCCAGCCCGACCCCGCTGCCTTGCAGCGCTTGGCAGCGGGGGCACCCCATAATATATATAAAAATTATTTAATGCAATATCTGTAATCTGAAAACAGTCCCTCCGGAGAGTTTGATATTTTTATTCTTTTTCAAAATAGTTATGCGCGAATGACCGGGTCTAAGCCACACAGACAAAAGCATGCGTTCACCATAGAGGAGCACCCCTGGAAATACTACATACCGCAGGGTGCAAAGGCGTTGGTCATCGGCACATTCCCCACAGCGCAACACAACCGCAGTTTTGCGTTTTTTTATCCGAATAAAACCAACCGCTTTTGGAAAATAATGGCCGAAATTGCCGGAGAAAAACTGCTGTACAACACAGGTGAGGTTGCTGTGGCGGAGCGCAAAAATATTTTGGCGCATCTAAAGCTCGGTATTACCGATATGGCACAGCGCGTTAAACGCGCGGGGAAAAGTTCACTGGATGAAGACCTTACTCCACTGGAGTTTACAAATCTGGAACTGCTTTTGAAGGAGCATCCAACCATTGTGCGCTTGCTATTTACCAGCAGCGCTCCCGGAAGCAGCGCTTTTGCGTGGTTTACTCAATACCTGAAACAGCTTCAGATGCCTGTGCGCGTAAACCGAAATTTACCTAAGCCGTGGCAAACGGAGATAACACTGGCAAACAGACAAGTGGAAGTTATGGTGCTTCACTCTCCTTCGGCAAGAGCAGCTAATCGCCTTGGTTATGCGGCGCTGGTGGCTATGTATCGCTCGGCTGTACAGTTCAAATAACAATACCGGAGGTGACGGCTTGTTTTAATCTGTGCCCTCCTGCTTGTCGTTATCATTCACTTTTGCGAGTTTTTGGGGGCGGTAGGAGGGATCTTCTAAGTGTAAAATATAGTCCTCTACATTATCAGCCCCAATACGGCGTGCTTTAATCACTTTATTCGCATCCAGGATGTAAATCTGGGGTGTGCTTTGCAAATCCCACTCCCAGCGGAAATTGCTGTGGCGGCGCGCATCGCATACGTTGATCCAGTCCAGATTGTTTTTCTGAATAAACTCTACCCAATCTTTATAATGGTCCATATCCATTATGCCTGCGGCAAAAACCTCCACGCTCACACCTTTCTTTTTCAGGTTATGGTATGCCTCAGCTAAAACAGGTATCTCTTTTTTGCAATGCGAGCAATCAGGATCCCAAAAGGCGAGTATGGTCCACTTGGCTTTTACATCGTAAAGGTTGCGCCATTGCGTTTCGGTACTGTCGGTCCACAGGATGAGTCGTTGTGCTTTCTTATCGCACAGCACAGGTTCCAGGCGTTTTACTCTATCGCATATTTTAAAACGCTTGGCAGTATCTATCCAGGGGGTTAGTTGCTCATTGCAGAAATATTTTTTACCGAAGAAGACATATACTCCGTCAAAGCACATCAGTTTACTGTTGGCGGCCTCGTTGAATATGTAGGTGAGAATGTAGCGATACATATCGCCTTTGAGGTCTGTTTTTTGAATCAACTCATCGCCTGCAACAATTACCGAATCGGGATGTTGCACAACTGTTTGACCCATGTAAGTTTTAAGTTTGTTGTGCAGGATAGGGCAGCGCAATAACCGGTCGTCTTTCAGATCTATGTTGTCCCAGTAATGTGCTTTGTAGTAGCGCCACTGCCAGGTAGAGTCAATCACTTTGCCGTTTGCATCGCGCGGAAAATCGGGCACCTCAATTTCTTTCATGCTGCGCAGGAGTTTTGCGTAGTAGGTATTAGGGTGTTGTGTAATGATGGCGTTGCGTTTTTCTTTCACTTCTTTATCTATGTCTTTCAGGATAGCCATGATGCGGTCTTTCTCCTTTTGCTCTGTGGCTTTGCGATAGAGGTTATTGAGGGAGTCACTTTTGGTGCGTATGGCCGCGAGATAGCGCGTGTCTTCATAGAAGAGCGTATTTTCAAGAGAACCTGTAACTTTCATTTTACCCACAAAGTCGGTTGTGTCGGTTTCAAGCGCAAAGGTTGGCTCTGCTACAATGAACTCAAAGTATTTGTTGCCCATCACCGGAAATACCGCTAAATACACGCCCCCGGGTAACATCGTATCGGCTTTGAGCACCAGATTCCCTTTACTATCAAATTTGAATGTATCTTTCACATACTGTTTGTCGCCAAAATAGTTGGCAAGTATCATCTCCTGATTAGCGAGATTTCTGATGGTAATTTTGATATTCATCCCACCGGCTGCAAGCGATAGAGCAAGGCCGGTCATCAACACACACAGAATTGTTTTTTTCATATTGATATGCTGATTTTTTTGTGCAGGTCAAATGTATTGTAATTGACGACAATCAAAATGTACGGGTGCTGTGATGAGGGTTAAAATTTCTTAACCTCACATTACCTCTACTCATAGCGAAGTGCCTCTACGGGATTCAAATCACCTGCTTTCAAAGCAGGATATATACCCGCCGCTAAACCAACCAGAAAAGTAAAAACAAAACCGCCGGACACCCAACCGTACGGGAATAAAAATCCTGTGCCCAAAAAGTATCCGGCTAAATTTCCAATTCCGATTCCCATCACAATACCCAAGATGCCTCCCAACTGACAAATTACGATTGCCTCGGTAAGAAATTGTATACGTATGGCTTTGCGCGTAGCGCCAAGGGCTTTGCTGATACCTATTTCGCGGGTACGTTCGTTAACGCTCACGAGCATGATGTTCATCAATCCTATGCCCGCACCAATGAGCGTAAGCACGCCAATCACTACGGTGGCTACCTTTACATAGGTGAGTTGGTCCAGAATTTGTTCGGCTAACCGCTCGCTTTTGGCAATGCTGAAGTTGTCCTCTTCTCCGGGTTTTAGTTTTCGGATTGCGCGCATAATGCCGGTAGCTTCTTCAATAGCTAAATCCAGTTCACGTGCATCGTCCACCATTACGTTTATTATGTACGATGGATTTTCGCCCGGAAAGGCGTACCGCGCGTTCAACACCGGAATGATTGCCTGGTTATCTGTAGCAATCTGGCTGGCGCCTTTAGTGCCCAAAAGTCCCACCACTTTGTATTTCCGCGACCCTACACTCACCATTTTACCAACCGCAGTATCGAAGGGTTGAAAAATTTTTGCTACTACATCTTTACCCAGCAGAATTACATCGCTGCCGTTCATCACTTCGGTGCGGGAAAAATTCCTGCCCGCCACCACACTTTGCCCGCTTACTTTCAGGTAATTTTCGTCAGCTCCGAAAATCTTAACGTTTGGATTAGTCCGTTTGGATTGAAACTGAATGGTGGCTGTAGTACTCGCCACAACCGAAATGGAAACCACGGAAGGGTAACTGAAAGTTTTTGAAAATGATTGCGCCTGTGCCAGGGTAATGGGGGGATTTTCCTCATCACGACGGCGGTGTGGACCTCCCCTACGACGGATAACGCCCTCGTTTTTGATACCAAAGGTATTGGATCCCATTTCGCTGAAACTCGTCAGCATTTTGATGCGAATCCCCTCGGTAGAGGTGAGTATGCCGATAAGCGCCGCAATGCCAAATGCAATGATAAGTAACGTTAAAGATGTCCTCAGTTTGTTTACGCTAATAACACGAAAAGCGAGCCGTATGTTTTCTGCCAAATTCACCGTTGCAAATAGAACATTTCATGTTTAAAATACATCCACTCCTCAGCGGCAAACCACAAATTTGACTTTACTGACTCAAGATTACATTACTTTAGATTACAGATTACATTACTTTGTATCGCTAACGTATCAAACAGGTCGATGTACCTATCCTGCGTATGCCTTCCCTTTCTGTACATAATTTAGTACTTAGCGTTTAACATATTGTATAATAATGTGTACTGCCATTTAACCCGGACGGGAAACAATTGTTTTTTAATTATTTGAATATCAATATTTTATAGCACACTTTCATCTATTGCATGGCATGGCACATTACTTGTGCTTTAAAGAAATGTTATCTAATTTTACGAATCAATCTTCATAACATGAATAAACATTACGTTGTTTTATCAGCAGTATTGTTCATTACCATAGCGCTTCGCGCCCAAAACGAATTCTACAACCGCGGCAGCGATGTTTACCTGCAAAAAGGCGCCCTCATTCACGTTCAGGGTGAAATGATTAACGATAACGGCATCACTACCGGCCGCGTGTTTAATGACGGTATTATTGAAATAAAGACCGACCTGGAAAATAAAACCGGCTCGGAATTTAAAGTCGGTTCCGATGCCACCAGCACCGACCGCGCCGTGAAGTTTGTGGGTAACGGCAACCAGAAAATTAAAGGTTCGTTCAACACACCCGGCACGGCATCATTTTACAATCTGGTGATTGACAAAGCCACTACAACCGATACCGTTGAGTTACTCACCAACGCAGTTGTAGAAGGTTCGTTGGTCTTTACCACTACCACTACCACCACCACCTATAATCCCAGCGGCGCCTACACTAATAATGGTAATAAAGGACTATTAAAGACCTACGATAGCTCAAACGAATACCTGCTGCGCGTCACTAACGGCAATACCGATGCCATAAAAGGGTATCCCTCTCTGGTTTTAGACGGAAACCCTACTACGGGTTTTATTTTAACCAAAGGCACCAAAGCGAGCAATGCCGGCGGGCTTGAACGACAAATAAGCAGCGCCGCTACCTACGTATATCCGATAGGCACCCACGAAAACGGATTCAATGCCATTGCCATACACTTCAACTCCATCCCCACCGGAGGCGCACAAGTGAAAGGCAAGTTTGTGGACGGCACCAGTAACCCGGCCGGCTACGTGGGCAACATTACCAACACCTGCGCCGGATGCAACGGATTCCCCCAGCAACACGACGGCTACAACCGTTACTTCCCCATCAACCCCTGCAACGGCGGTACCGACCAGTGGTTTATTCTCAACAACAGCATCTTAGACCACGGCTACTGGAGTTTTGAAGCCACGGGCACCGGATACGAATACTGGATTGAGGCATTTGCCAACTCTTACACCCGCGTGACAGCCGACCCCACCAACCCCTTCCGCCTGTTGCGCTATCCGGGCGCCTACAACTACGACCCCTCAGGCGCTACAGTTGACTGGGGCAATGAAGTGAACAGTATCGTTGACATCATGGACCTGCTCACCTATTCGGCTAACATGGGTTGCTACACCGGCAACGGTGTCCCCGGCGGGCGTTATACCTCTTTCTCTCACTTCGGTCTCGGCTCTGCCACCGGCGGCGGCGCCCTGCCGGTAGAGTTACTGTACCTGACAGCCGAGCCGGTGAACAATCAGTACATTCAGGTGAAATGGGCTACGAGCTTAGAAATTGACAACAAGGGCTTTGAAGTATGGCGCAGCACCGATGCGCAAAACTTCACGCAAATCGGCTGGGTGGACGGCCACGGCAACAGCACGGTGATGCACACCTACACACACGATGATATGAACGTACAGCCCAACGTGGTGTATTACTACAAACTCCGCCAGATTGACTTTGACGGCACAGCTACCGAAACCTATATCGTGAGCGCCATGATAACAAGCGATGGCAGTTTGGTGATTGGCGACTTTGTACCGAACCCTTCGGGTAATCAGACACACATCGCAGTGTATGCGCCGCAAAGCGGCAGTGTGGAGTATAAATTATACGATGCCATCGGGCGTATTGTGATGGAGGAGAAAGTAAACATTCAGCCGGGGCACAACCTGCTGAATTTTGAGGTGAGCAACTTAGCCGAAGGCACATACAATGCGGCTATACTCTACGGCAACCAATACCATACGCGCCGTTTGGTGGTGCAGCGATAAAAATCAAAAAACCTAAAAATAAACTTAGCAACAAATGAAAAAAAGTTTACCCCTGACGATTGCCGCGGCAATCACAATAACGACACAAGCTCAAAACGTGGGCATTGGCGAAGCGAACCCCGCCAACAAATTGTCGGTTAAGGGAAACCTGAGCATAGGCAGCGGGTACAGTACCACTGCAGCGCCTGCCGATGGAGCCATTATCGAAGGAAGGGTGGGTATCGGTACCTCTTCCCCTTCTTATCCGCTTACCGTAGAACGTAACCTGGGGGTAGGCAGCGGACAACAAATATTGGCCGGATTCACCCGACTAACCTCCGGAGCCGCAAACGGGGGCTTATTGCTGGGCTACGAAGGCGATGGGGTTTCTGTTGTGCGCAGTTTCATCTATGCCGCAGGCAACCAACGCGATTTAGTTTTCCAAAACTTTGACGGAGGGCTTCAAAACCGTATGGTTATCAGCGGTACGGGGCAAGTTGGTATTGGCACCATTACCCCCGACTCAAAGTCCATATTAGATGTGCAATCTACAACCCGCGGTGTGTTTTTAGCCCGCATGACCACTGCACAGCGCAATGCCATCAGCGGTCTTGGCACCAGCCATACGGGTTTAACCATTTACAACACCGATAACAATCGCTACGAGTTTTGGGATGGTGACAGTTGGGAACCGGT
>JANWXI010000140.1 GCA_025057415.1 Chitinophagales bacterium | reverse complement strand
TTTATATTGTGAAATGTAACGTTGTTTTATTTAGCTCTGCATAAATAACAGAAAAATGAAAAAAAATATTGCGGTAATCGCTGGAGGAGAGAGCAGTGAGGCAGGTATATCGTTGAAAAGCGCAGCAGTGGTTTGCAAATATCTCAATAAAGAAAAATACAATGTTTTTAAAGTAATTATTGAAGGTAGCGATTGGTATGTGGAACGGGATAACCCTGTGAAGTTATACATTGATAAAAACGACTTTAGTTTTACCGTAGAGGGACATAAAATTACTTTTGATGCGGTATTTGTAGCCATACATGGCACACCGGCAGAGGACGGAAAATTGCAGGGATACTTTGATTTATTGAAAATCCCATACAATTGTTGCGGAGTTTTGCAGGCAGCGCTAACTTTTGACAAGCAGCGGTGTAAAGAATATCTTTCGGTTCATGGTATCCGCACTGCAAGAGCTGCTCTCGTAAAAAAATCGATGTTTGACGAAAAAAAATTTGAGACAGGAATCCCGCTACCGTTATTTGTGAAACCTAACAAAAACGGCAGCAGTTTTGGTGCAGCGAAAGTAGAAAAAGCTGATGCATTGATTCCGGCTCTGATAAATGCTTTTCAGTATGATGATGAAGTACTGATAGAAGAGTACTTGCAAGGTACAGAGGTAACCTGCGGGGTTATTAAACACAATGGTGTTATTACACCGTTACCCGTTACAGAAATACGCAGCAAGAGGGTTTTTTTTGACTATGCGGCAAAGTATGAGGGGGCATCAGAGGAGATTACTCCGGCACCTATCAACGCTGAATTGTATGCCAAGATTCAAAGCACCTCTGCCGAAATTTACCGCATACTGGATTTCAAAGGCATGTGCAGGATTGATTATATTATATGTGGCGATACTTTTTACATGCTGGAGGTAAACTCTGTGCCGGGGCTCAGCGAGGAAAGCATTGTGCCTCAGCAGGCAAAAGCTATGGGACTTACCCTTGAGCAACTTTTTGGCGAGTCCATTGAAGCATGCCTGAAACATCATGTGTAATACACGATTGGTGCGCAAATTATATTTGAAATAATCATGATCCTGTTGTGGCCAAGAGTTTCAATCAGAAATTTTATAAACTCAACAGCTTCTGTAAGGTTGTAGTTGATGAAAAATACTTTGCATACTGGATGAATAATTAATTTATGTTAGCTTTGCAACGTGTAAGGCGATAATGATAAAACGATACGACCGTAAAAAATCCGCGCTATCCTATACGTTCGAAGGAATGGCTGCAGGTATCTGAAACTATCTATCTATTCAATCGCTTACAATTATTTTAAAAACATAACCATACATTATGGCAGAAAAATTTGCCGCGCTCGGCTTAAGTGAAAATGTGTTAGCCGCGTTGCGGAAAAAAGGTTGGGAGTCACCGTCTGAAATTCAGGAGAAAACCATACCCTTATTACTGAAAAATGAGCGGGACATTGTAGGGCAAGCGCAAACCGGCACCGGTAAAACAGGTGCATTCGGTTTACCGCTAATAGATTTACTGGATGATGCGAAACGAGAAGTACAAGCGCTGATACTTTGTCCTACACGTGAGCTTGCCCTTCAGGTAGCAGAAGAGATTACCTCTTTCAAGGGCAACAAGCGCTTGTGGGTACAAGCTGTGTATGGCGGAGCTAGTTTCGGCACGCAGGCACGCGCGCTGGAAAAAGGCACGCAAATAGTGGTGGGTACACCCGGGCGTATCCGCGACCATATAGAGCGCGGTACATTGAAATTAGACAAAGTTACCCATGTAGTACTGGACGAAGCCGATGAAATGTTAAACATGGGATTTGAGGAGGAGGTGCGTGACATTTTGAAGCATGTTCCAAAACAACGGCGTATGTTACTATTCAGCGCCACAATGCCCCCTGCCATATTGAAAATTGCCAAAACATACATGGGTGACTATGAAATGATAGCAATTGAAAAAAAGCAGGTGACAACGGAACTGGTTGACCAAATATATTTTGAAGTTAACGAAAGAGACCGGTTTGAAACCCTGTGCCGCATCATTGATACCGAGCCGGAGTTTTATGGTATAGTTTTTTGTCGTACCAAAGCCGAGACAGATGAAGTGGCCAGTAAATTGATAGACCGTGGTTATGATGCAGAAGCCATTCACGGTGATATGTCTCAGACACAACGGGAACAAACATTAAAGAAATTTAAGATGCGTAAAATCGTCATACTGGTGGCTACCGATGTAGCAGCGCGGGGCATTGATGTAAATGATCTCACCCACGTTGTAAACTACCATCTGCCACAGGATCCGGAAGCATACGTTCACCGCATCGGGCGTACCGGACGAGCCGGCAAACACGGTACGGCCATCTCTATCATATCCCCGGCAGAAAAACGTGAACTGCTCTTTATTCAAAAAATAGCCCGTACTCAATTACGCAGAGAAGAGGTGCCTGGTGTAGAAGATGTTATAGAAACCAAACGCATGAAAATCAAAACTGATTTAGCCAATGTACTGGAACACAAAGGCGCCACGGATTATCTGGAATTGGCCCAGGAACTGCTGGAAGATGACCGTGAGCCCTCTCAGGTATTATCGGCTATTTTGTATTACACTTTTCGCAATACGCTGAAACCCTCGGCTTATCGCGAGATTGGTAAAATTAAACGCGCTGAAAATACATCGGATGTACGCTTATTTGTAGCCAAAGGACACACCAGTAATCTCAACGCCGCAGGAGTGGTAAATTTTGTAGCACAGGAAGCGGGTATTGATCCGAAAGTTATACGCGATGTACGGGTATATGATAATTTCTCGTTTATTACTGTGCCCCCGGAGCAGGCCGAACAGGTGTTAGTCGTATTCAGTAAAAACAAACGCGGCGGTAAGCCATTAGTAACGCGCGCAAAAGAAAAAGAGAACACGGGCTCCCAGGCATTGAAAAAACACGATGAGCCGTACACCCAAAAACGGACTCATTACCGCAATCATCACTCACAAAGCACGGCAAATAATTCTTATCAAAAATCTGAGAAGGAAAGACATTTGGCTGTGAATGAACATACTCCGAATGCCGCAGGAAATACTAAGTCATTGCACCCCAAGCACACACTACAAAATACCATCAACAGTTCATCCTATACAGTAAGTTTATCAACGCAAAACAACGGAAAGCGCAAGCGCACGAATAAACTCACTGATTACTTAGACCAAAAACCGGAAAGCCGAAGGCCAGAGAAAAAGCATAATCCCGCCTCAGTTGATGGAATGATTGATAGTATAAATGAAGAAGATTTGAGGTGGTAGTGTAAATATGGTTTAAGACCTCTGCGGCTATTTACATTAGCCGCCCCCTGCATGGGATGAAAATTTTCTGAAAACATCATTAGGACCCAAAGCGTTATGACGAACTGTTATTTCCGGAACTCTTTTGAAACGTGTTATCTGTATTTGTTATTTATTTACGCTGTGATTTCACAGCATTTCAGCGCAGCATTAAATTAACCATAAAACTCCTGAGCTCTGTGAGGTTTTTAGGGTTTGTGCTGTTGTGGGTGTTTTCAAGAAGTGTGATTTATGCGCAAAAGCCGTGGTATCATTGTACCTCTATTTATCAGATTTATCCCCGTTCATTTTACGACACCAACGGGGATGGTATCGGTGATATTCCCGGCATCATACAAAAGTTGGATTACATCCGGCAACTCGGCTTTGAAACTATTTGGATATCTCCGTTTTTCAAATCGCCTCAACGCGACTTCGGTTATGATGTGAGTGACTACCGAAGCATTGCCCCCGAGTATGGCACTACAGAGGATGCGGAGCGGCTCATCCGCGAGGCACATGCTCGCGGGATGCGCGTGATTTTTGACCTGGTAATGAATCACACCAGCATAGAACACCCCTGGTTTACGGAAGACGTAAAACGAAAACCGGAAGATAGAAATGTTATCAATGATTACTATGTATGGCGGGATAAACCGAATAACTGGCGCAGCATGGTACGCGGCAGTGCCTGGCATTACCATCCGGAGCGCGCTCAATACTATTACGCTGCCTTTTTGCCATTTCAACCTGATTTAAATTACCGCAACCCTGCCGTAAAAGCGGCCATGCTGGAGAACGTGCGGTTTTGGCTCCGAAAAGGGGTGGACGGATTTCGCCTGGACATTTTTAATTCTATATACGAGGATAGCTTGTTTCGCGATAATCCCCTCTCGCTGAATATCCTCACACAATTCCGCAGACCTGTCTATACAGCCAACTTACCGGAGTGTTTGCAATTTGCTGAAGAATTGCGCGCCGTATGTGACTCGTTTGGCGAAAAATTGCTGATTGGCGAAATAATCGGTGAACGCAGCACGAGCCGCAAATACTGTGGCGATACGGTGAACAACCGTCTCACTTTAGCATTTAATTTTGAAATGCTGCGTTTCAGATTCAGGGCACGGTACTTTGAAAGATTGATAAGGAATATGGAGCGCGATTTTGCTGCTCCGTTTATGCCCGTATATGTATTCAGCAATCATGACCGCCGCAGAATGATGAGCCGCGTAAAAGGCAACGTGAACAAAGCCAAACTCATCCATGCCGTACAGTTTCTGGCACGAGGCGTACCTTGTGTTTATTACGGGGAAGAAATCGGTATGCAAGACGGCCATCTGCCTCATAAAAATTCCCTGGATCCCATTCCGAAATATGTAAAACTGCCCAGATGCATATTTCAACTGCTCAACGAAACGCTCAACCGCGATGATGTGCGCACCCCAATGCAGTGGGACAGTACAAAAAATGCCGGATTCTCTGCCTGTGAAAAAACATGGTTGCCCGTACATAAAGATTACCGCCATACAAATGTTGCAAAATGCATGCGTGATACGTCATCGCTGTATCACTTTATCCGTCAACTACATCTCATTCGCCCCGATACAACCCAAATAAAACGCAAGCGCAACGTGCTTTACCTGAACGGCGCTATCCTGAACTTCAATAAAATAAGGCACATCAGAGAAGTTTTTACTGCTGATGAGGCAGTGCGCCTGTACAACAGCCGATGCGCTCCGCGCACGGCACCTGTTAAAGGGAAAGAACATTTATATAATGTATGGTTACCTCCGCTCAGCGTTACTTGGGTGAAACGTTAATCTTTCTTTATTTGCACATATCATAACCGGTAACATGAACGTTAACAATACAAATCTGCTTCACGTGTTGCGTCACACTTTTAGTTTATTCTTTTTAATAATACTAATGACAGTATCCGCACAGGAAAATATATTGCTGCGCGGATTTGTATATGACAAAGATGCCCGCAACGCCCCGCTGGGCATGGCTGCCGTGCAAATTAAAAATACGCAACTCGGTGGACTCACCGATGATGATGGTTACTTTGAAATTCCCATACCTAAACTCAACCTGAAAGATTCGCTGAAGGTCAGTTACGTGGGTTACACGCCGGTTACCCTGTCTATTGCCAATTATAAGCCGGGCGACACGCTTCGTGTATATCTGGGTGCAAGTTTTGAAACCAAAGAAGAGGTGGTGGTAGTGGCCATGAACGCCAAAAGTGTGCTCATCAAAGCCATAGACAACATGCGTAAAAATTTTCTCTTTGACTCACTTATTTCTACCGGTTTCTACCGTCAATACCACAAAGAAAACGGACGATATGTGCGTTTAATAGAAGCCGATGTAAGCGTGGCATTTCATTGCAAAAGTCCATATCGATATTCTTTTCACGAACTTATTCGCGTAAATAAACTCAGGCGCAGTTTGAATTACGAAACCAACGGTGATGAACACGGAGACCACCTGGTAGATTTACTCAAAGAAAATCCTTACAGTTACAACCGGAACAATTTCCTGGACAAAAAGAAACTCGATTTTTACGCTCCGAAGTTTATAGCTGAGAATGACAAAGAGTACGTTATCAGTGTGCAATACAAAGATAACAATCAGCGTAAGTTAGAACAGGCGCGTATGTGGGTGAGTAAAGATGAATATGCCATTACGCAAATAGAAATAGAGAAATATCCGAATCCGGATTATGTGCCGGGGAAATACGAGAATGAAACACGTTGGAAACTTGTGAACGAAAAGAATGTGATACACACAGAGCGGGTAAACGGAAAGTACGTAGTGAGTTCAATAGAGCGAATATACAACCACCATGTGCTGAACAGACAAACCGGCTCAGTAGATTATGTGGTGGAAGAGACATTTGAATTACATTTTTATGACTATCAAACCAAAAACGTGGGTGCTTCACTGGGCAGGTTTGGAGCATTCAGTGACCTTTATACTACCAAGTACGGTTACAACCCAAAGTTTTGGGACAGTTACGAACCCCTTGAAGATAACCCCACTCCCGCTCAGGTAGTAGCCGATTTGAACGAAAAACGCAAAATAGAGGAGCAGTTTGGCGAAGCAGGAAAGTAATTCATAGTCATAAAAAATTATTGAAGTAAACGTTCAACTACTTAGGTACGATTTTATGTTATTTATTATACATGAGGAATGCAGTTACATTGCTTGATAAATAGTGCATAACGCCAATGCCTGTTTTGTATGTGAGAGTAATGGCAGGCGTTTTGCGAACGCACACGATACAATTACTCGTGGCATGCCTGATTGTTTGGAAAGTGTTGCAGAATCGAAAAATATCATAGAGCTTGAACAAAAATCAG
>JANWXI010000013.1 GCA_025057415.1 Chitinophagales bacterium | reverse complement strand
ACCTGATAAACACATCACCTCGCTGCGAGAAACTATACGCTGAAACTCCAACAATCCTATCCATCAAAAAACTCAACAAAACTAACCCTCAACCACCTACAACACACCCGACACTGAAAATCTATTTCAACTTCTTTTAATATCTCCCAACTAATTACTTAATACTATTCACTTTTCACTTTTCACTTTTCACTCTTCACTTTTCACTCTTCACTCTTCATTTTTCACCACACACCGCCCGCCATTTACTCACATACTTATTCAAATTACGCGTAATAAATCACAGCCGCCTAATTTTGATGCTACCGCCATCAATCATTTTTTCAGCCCCCACCACACTATGAGTGCGTTAAATGCAGTTGTGATAAAACACAAAGCCAGCTTTAACCAAAACATAAAATCAAATGTTTCGGGTAGCGCCTGTATCATGCCCAGATTTTGCTGCCACTTAACCAGATAACCCAATACACTCTTATGGTCGCGTATATGAAATACTGCAAAAAACAAAAAAGAAAAAAGATACGGTAGCCACTCTAATTTTTTGTGCGATTGCGAATACGCATTGCTGAGCAGCACCAACACAAGATATATAAGCGGAAGCAACAACGTGTGCACTTCATACCAGGTGTGAAAAGTAATCTTGGCTTCCTCGGGTACCCGGCTATTGTACAGCTGATTTGCCGCATACCATCCTATGCCATACAACAACACGATGCCGGTTGTGTACAACCCTATGAAAATCCGAAAACTGAAATACGGGCTGGGGCTTAGGGTTTGAAGGGTAGTATAAGCGTGTTTGTATAAATACGCCATCATAAAGCCCAACGCCGCAGTAAGTATGAAAAGGGTAATGGTTAGCATAGGCCAGGGGTTTTGTTTGGTTTGATATGCAGGGTGCTGCAAATATTATATTTTTCTTTCAACTACGCTTCGTCCTCATCATGCATGCGCTCAATGAGTTTTTGGTTAAGATTTTTAGAGGTTTTTGCGCCAAGCTCTCGCATTTTCTCGGCTCTGCGCACCAGGTTGCCCTTACCGGTAGTAAGTTTCTGCATGGCTTCCTGATATTCATCGCGCGCCTTGTTCATGCTGTGGCCGAGTTTGATGAGGTCTTCGGTAAATGCCACAAATTTATCGTATAGCTTGCCGCCTTCTTCGGCAATGAGCTGTACATTGCGCGACTGGCGCTCGTTTTTCCAGATAGATGCAACCGTACGAAGTGTTGCGAGCAGCGTGGTGGGACTTACAATCACCACGCGGCGCTCCCATGCATATTGAAACAAATCTGCATCGGCCTGCAGCGCTAAACTGAATGATGACTCAATCGGAATAAACATCAACACAAAATCAGGCGCAGCGTAACCGGCTGCATGCTGATAACTTTTGTCGCTCAATAACTTGATATGGTTACGCACCGACTCTACGTGCCGGCGCAGGTGCATCGCCTTCTCTTGCGGTTCGGTGGCGTTTATATACTGCTCGTATGCCACTAAGGAAACTTTGGAGTCAATGAATAAATGTTTGTCATCAGGCAACAACACCACTACATCAGGTTTAATGGTTTTACCTTCGGGATTGGTAGTAGTAACCTGAGTGATGTACTCCTCTCCTTTTTGCAGTCCGCTGCGCTCCAGAATTCGTTCCAGCACCAGTTCTCCCCAGTTGCCTTGCTGTTTATTATCGCCTTTCAGCGCTGTAGCAAGATTGTTCGCCTCCTGCGATATGCGGGCGCTCTGCTCTATCAGATGTTTAATTTCTGCTTTCAGGTGAATGCGCTCCGCACTTTCGGCTTTGTAAGTTTGCTCCACTTTTTGCTCAAATTCACGGATGCGTTCTTTGAGGGGCGTAAGAATACTTTCAAGGTTGGTTTGGTTTTGCTGTGTGAACTTTTGCGCTTTCTCGTCCAGGATGCGGTTGGCGAGATTTTCAAACTCCTTTGTGAGTTTTTCGTGGGTTTGCTGCAATTCATTTTTTTGCTCGGCAAGCCGCTGGTTCAGGTTCTCTCTTTCTGTGCGCAGTGCCGATAGTTCCGCATGCAGCATTTCAACGCGTTGGCGCTCATCGCGGATAATGCTCTCATACTTTTCAGCTTGCTGCCGGTGCTCTTCTTTTTGCTCTGTCAGCGTTTTCTCTAACCAGTCCGTTTTTTGCTGTAAAGCAATTGTCGCGGCAGCGTATTTGTTTTTCAAATAGAGATAAGCCGCAAGTGCACCGGCCAGCACACCGGCTATCAGAAAAATGATGTCGTAAGTTTCCATGCGTTAAACAGCCGTTGAAATTACAATTTGCGCTTGCAACAAAAAATTTTTCCCTTCGCAACCGCCGCGCGCCTCGCTTGTTATACAAAATGGAAACTGTGCGCTCTATTCCCACCCGTATTTTTGAAGATACCGAAACCGCCTTTGCGCACCTGTCGGATGCCGACCTGTACCGTGCCAAATGGCTGTTTACTCTGGTAGGCAATCCCTCACTGGTACAGGCGGGCAGCGCTCTTGCCAACACAGCCCTGCGCCTTCGCCTGCCTGTTTCGTTTCTGTTTCGCCTAACAGTGTATAATCACTTTTGCGGTGGCGAAACCTTGCCCGATTGCCGCAAAGTTATAGACATGCTGGCCGGCAGGCATGTAGGCGTTATGCTTAATTACGGGGTTGAACTGAAAGAAACCGAAGAGGATTTTGAGGCGAGTGTGAGCGAAAATCTGCGAGCCATAAAATTTGCCGGTGAAAATGAAACGGTCAAAACCGTTTGCATAAAACTTACCGGACTGGGACCCTTTGTTTTGTTTGAAAAGATGAATAATGGTGAAACGCTTACGCGGCAGGAATTACGTGAACTCTCACAGGTAAAAAAAAGATTTCACCGCCTGTGCAAAGAAGCTGCAGCGGCACAGGTGTCATTGTACGTTGATGCTGAGGAGAGTTGGATACAAAATGCGCTGGACAACATCGTTGAGGAGTTTATGCGCGAGTACAACCGCACTTTTGCCGTTGTGTGCAACACGTTTCAACTCTACCGGCACGACCGCCTGGCATATTTGCAACAACAAATTACGGAAGCCCGTCAGGGCAGATACCTGTTAGGCGCCAAACTGGTTCGCGGCGCATATATGGAAAAAGAGCGCGAAAGAGCCGAAGCATTGGGATACCCCTCCCCCATACATGCCGATAAAAAAGCCGTGGACCGCGACTTTGATAAAGCAGTACTGATGTGTTTGGAGAATCTGGAGGTGGTAAATGTGTGTATTGCCTCACACAGCGAGGCGAGCAACCTGTACGCTATGAAGAAAATGGACGAGATGAACCTGCCGCGCCACCATCCGCATGTGTGGTTTTCGCAGTTGTACGGCATGGGCGACCACATCACGTTTAATCAGGCGCGGCTGGGTTTCAATGCAACCAAGTATTTGCCCTACGGTCCGGTACGCGATGTGATTCCGTATCTGATTCGCAGGGCGCAGGAAAATACTTCTGTGGCAGGGCAGACGGGCCGCGAACTTTCGTTAATTCAAAAAGAAATTGCGCGCAGAAAAAAGCATTGATTTACTTTGCATGCAATGAACAAAAATCTAGACCCGGACAAACAGCACCTGAGCAGCGAGGAACTGGAGGCAGAGAGAGCTCTCCGCCCCCGCGAGCTTGATGAATTTATCGGTCAGCCCCGGGTAATTGACAATCTGTACGTTTTTATTGAGGCAGCCCGAAAGCGCAAAGAAGCGCTGGACCACGTATTGCTTCACGGTCCTCCCGGGCTGGGCAAAACCACGCTCTCCTATATTATCGCTAACGAAATGCGCGTTAATTTGAAAGTTACCTCGGGTCCTGTGCTCGAAAAACCCGGTGACCTGGCCGGGCTACTCACCAATCTGGAGCCCAACGATGTGCTTTTCATTGACGAAATACACCGGCTCAGCCCCGTAGTAGAGGAGTACCTCTACAGCGCCATGGAAGATTACAAGATTGACATTATGATTGACACCGGCCCCAATGCGCGGAGTGTGCAAATCGGATTGAACCCGTTTACCCTCGTGGGCGCCACTACCCGCAGCGGACTGCTTACCTCTCCCCTGCGCTCGCGCTTTGGCATTACGTTCCGCCTGGAGTACTACGATGCTGATGTATTAAAGAAAATAATAATACGCTCCGCCGGTATCCTGCGGCACCCCATAGAGGAAGATGCCGCTTTTGAAATTGCCCGGCGCAGCCGTGGCACACCCCGCATCGCCAACCTGCTGCTGCGCCGCGTGCGCGATTTTGCACAGGTAAAAGGAAGCGATACAATCACCTACGACATTGCCCGCCATGCTTTGGAAATGCTCAACGTGGACCAACACGGCTTAGATGAAATGGATAATCGGATTTTAGAAGCCATCATTGACAAATTCAAGGGTGGTCCGGTAGGTATTAACACCATTGCTACAGCAGTGGGCGAGGAAGCAGGCACTCTGGAAGAAGTTTACGAACCGTTTTTGATCAAAGAGGGATTTATCAAACGCACTCCCCGCGGCCGCGAAGCCACTGAACTGGCTTATAAGCACCTCGGCAAAAAACCTCCTCACGCTGGCAGGAGCTTGTTTGACTGATACTTCTCATCATGTACGCACTGCCGCTTTGTTAACATACCCCAAACACAAAATTTTTCCTTTACCGCGATGGTATAGAGTACTTTGCACAAACGCTCCGCTACCGCCGTTGGGTGATGAAACTGATTAACCTGTTTGGTATAAACACACGTTGCTACATAAAACTTACGAAACCGAACTTGTAACGAAGCAATTCATTTCGCAGTTTAATTGCTAAAGTAGCAGAGGGATCATTGGAGGTGGCAAGTATCGAGTCCAACTCGGCTTTTGATTGTACCTGTGGGTACAACCAGGGACCGATGTTCATACCGAGTTTGGCATACAGCTCGGGCTCTTCGTTCTCCAGCACAGTTTGCACGAGCTCCTGCATGATGTAAAGTTTTTCTCGTACCTCGCGGCGCTCTGTAAAGCCCCCCTGTTTGAGCCGCTCCACGTACTCCATGTCACCGCTGCGCGTAGCGTTGTTCAGCGTCCAGCGGTAAACGGTCTGGTAGTAATTGAGATAATCTTTGCAATCGTTCCACATTTCGGTGAGGAGTTTGCGCGCTTTTTCGGGTTGCCCGGCTTTGTAGTAGATTTCCGGGTATTGATAGTCAAACACGGAATGGGGCACTTTATCGGGGGGCATCACTTTTAAGGAATAGTCAATTACCTCGGCAGCTTTTTGTTTTTCACCTTTGGCAATCAACCCTTCAGCCAGGCGACCGAAGTTTCCTTTTACGTTTACGACCATCCGCAAATTGTTCTCGTCCAGGTATATATGGGGATTTTCTGCAATGTTTCCGAAGCGGAATTTTTTCATCATATTTTCGTACATGACATCGGTACGCGGCGGAGCGCTGTAGGGTGAGCCGCCTGCATTTACTTTAGGCACAATCCGATACGCCAGCCCTTCTAACTGAAAATATTTTTCAAGCCCGAGGTAAGCATCAGGCGCCACCGATACAGCAAAATAGATAGGGCGCTCCATAAAGTTGTTGGCAATGATATCCAGCGTCATAAGGTCGTTTTTCACCAGCGCGTTGTTGCTGATGGTCCACTCCATGCGCGGCACCAGTTGCGAACGCTCATCGGGCGATACAAAGTTCATCTGCGCAGCTTTGGCAGTATCCACGTCTATGTAAAAGGTTTTGGTAAAGTAGTAGCTTTCTTCGGTTTCGCGGTCGGTAAAGCGGGGGTCGTCACTGGCCATTATTTTCATCATTTTGCTGAGTTCTACCGGGGTGCCAGGGGCAATGCCCTGTACGGGCCTGTAGCGGCACACGTTCCGTCTGTCACCTGCGTATTGGTCAGGACGGAAGGTGAGTTTTAAAGGCGGGGCATCGTTAATTTTGTAACGCAGTTGGTCAATGTACCAATCCACACCCAGCAAGGAGAGATTGATTACGCGCACATCGGTGCGTATGCCTTCCACCTCCTGGGCATACCACAGCGGATAAGTGTCGTTATCGCCCTGTGTAAAAATAACGGCATTGGGCGCACACGACTCCAGGTAGCAACGGGCAAAATCGCGTGCTGTATGGCGACCGTGGCGGTTGTGGTCGTCCCAGCCCTGCATACCCATCAGTAACGGAGCCGCGGCGCATAATGCCAGCGCCACTCCGGTGCCGGGCAATTCGCCAATTTTGTTTTTCAGGAACTGGTACAGGGCGATGAAACCAAAGCCGATCCACATACAAAAAACAATGAAGGAACCTGCCTGCGCATAATCACGTTCACGCGGCTCTATAGGCGGCTCATTTTGATAAACGATTTGCAGTAAACCGGCTGTGCCGAAAAGCACAAGGATTATCCAGAAAATTTTTTCATGCCTGTATAGCGTATAGAGAAATCCCGCCATTCCGATGATAAAGGGAATGAGGTAAAATTTGTTTCGTGCTTTATTGGCTAATTCCCATTTCGGGAGGTTTTCCTGTGGCCACTCGGGTGTGTAAAACAAACCCGATTTATCGATAAAGGGAATTCCCGAAATCCAGCGCCCGTCATCGTTGGCGTAAGTGCCCTGAATGTCGTTTTGGCGACCGGCAAAATTCCAGAAGAAATACCGGAAATACATGAAACCCACCTGATATTTGAAAAAGAAGGCGAGGTTATCGGCAAAAGTGATTTTGTCTTTTACGATGTATTTGCCGCGCCCGTCATAGCCCGGGTTATCTTTGTTGAGTTTTTGCACATACGCTTCGGCTTCAGCTAACTGCGAAGGGGAAAAGGTTTGCACGGGAGTGTTGGTTTCGCGGTCCCATACATAATAGGAAGGGTTGAGCCAGGCGCGATAGGCACTTTTCTTGGCTTCTTCTTGCCAAAATCCAAGACGAGGGAAAAACATTTTCGCACTGCTCTTGAAGTTGTAATCAATCTTCGGACCGGTATTGATGTAGCGCCTGGTAGCTTCATCTTTCACCCAACGCCAACCAATAGTATCATAGGGCTTGGTTCGGTCAATATCATCAAAGGTAGCGGTGTAAGCAGGGCCAAACAGCAAAGGTCTGTCGCCATACTGCTCGCGGTCCACATACGATTTAATGGTGAACGGGTCGTTGGGGCGGTTCATGTTGATAGGCGGGTTCGCAATGGCGCGAATGGGTACCATGATGTAAGAGAGATAACCGATATATGAAAAAGCGAGCGCCAACATGCCGAGGTTAAGGGTGCGGCGGGCATCAACGCCGTACCTGCGCACCAAAAACAAGGCCCCTACAATGAGCAAACGAATGAGTTTTGCCATGCCACTGTCTTCAATCACTAATCCGATGAGCGCATACAAACCCGCAATGCCTACGGCAATGTAAAAATCGCGCTCAGTACCGGTGTGGGTGTACCAAATTACACTTACAATGAGAGCGATGAGCAGCAATACGCCAAACACAATACCGGAGTTGAAACCTAAACCGAGCAGGTTGACAAAGAATAAATCCATGCCCGCTAAATACGACTGTGTGTAAGATATGATAAACTTCATGTACAATCCGAGGATGAGAAATCCGGCGCCTATGGCGAGAAACCACCCGAGAGTGGTGGGGTTTTTGCTGCGCTTGTAATAGTACACCAAAGAGATGGCAGGTATAGCCAGCAAACTAAGCAGGTGCACACCGATAGAAAGTCCGGTGAGGTAAGCGATGAGTAGCAGCCAGCTATCGGCATAAGGCGAGTCATCGGCATCCCACTTCATGATGAGCCATACGATGGCTGACATGAAGAATTGTGAAAGTGCATACACTTCGCCTTCCACGGCGCTGAACCAACTGCTATCCAGGAAAGTAGCGCAGGTTGCAGCCAGCAAGCCCGCCCCCATGATGGCAATGATACGCGGGGTGGTGTATTGCCCATCGGTAATGATGACTTTGCGCACCAGAGCCGTGACAGTCCAAAAAGTAAACATTACTGCGCCGGCGGTGGCCAGTGCACTCAGGAAGTTAACCGATGCTGCTACTTTTCCGCCCGTACCGTCAACTAACGGATTTCCGCCGCTGAAAAGGGTAAAAATTCTGCCGAGCATCAAGAAGAAGGGCGCGCCCGGCGGGTGTACCACCTGCAGTTTATAACACCCCGATACGAACTCGCCACAATCCCAAAAGCTGCCGCTTTTTTCCATAGTAAGTGTATAAACTACAGCGGCAAATACAAACACAACCCAACCGGTTATGTTGTTTATTAACTTGTATTTCTGCATTCGTGTGGTTTAGGATAGGGCGGTAAAAATATTATTTTGGAGCACATTGCAACGCAAGGTGTTTCCACAAGCGCGAACGGGAAATATTTTCCGGTCGACAAGAGGGTGTCAGCTTTTTGGAAAGGATGAGTTTTGTTTTAACCTGAATACAGGAAATAAACGATGCTAATTTTTGCATGTAAAGCCCCGGGTCGTGTTAGGTAATGAATTGTGGGGTGCATTACAGTTCGTTGTGTCTATCTCAATAATTACAATGACTGATTGAAGAGATTTGCTCATTAAAAGAAAAGTACATGATGCGCCTATAACGAAAATATTAAAATAAATATTTATCTAAAATTTCTTTCATTCTTATTGTGGATGGCGGTTAATGTGTTGACGGGCGAAGAGGTTGGAAGTGTATGGGTGGCGCCCGCGCCGCAGGCGCGGGCGCGGGGCTGTATGTGAATTGGATTATTTGCGTTGTTACTCTGCAAGGCGCCGCAAGCGGCTCGCAGTGTAGTTGCTGTAAGGTTTGGCTGGACTCTTAAAACTTTAAAATCATTCATTGTACAAACAGTGACGGCTACACTTGCATACCTGTGCCGCTCTGCGCAACGCAAGAGCTGCCGGGGCGCTTGCCCGGGTGAGGGATGCGGAGGGCGCGAGCGCAGCGAAGCGGCCGCGCCAGCACCTTTGTAATAAAACAAAATGCGGGCGCGGCGGGAGCGAAAGCGTACCCCGCAGCAAGCCCGACCCCGCTGCCTTGCAACGCTTGGCAGCGGGGGCACCCCGTAGTAC
Source organism: Chitinophagales bacterium (assembly GCA_025057415.1). GTDB lineage: Bacteria > Bacteroidota > Bacteroidia > Chitinophagales > LD1 > Bog-950. The sequence continues at coordinate 36,289 of JANWXI010000013.1, read as the reverse complement.
TGGTCAATCACTCTCCTTGTGGTGATTAAATTTCTGAAGTATAGCAAAGTTGATAATGCCTGTCGCACTTTATTGGCTAGCTTAAAGGTGATTAATGCGCTTGCCGCAACACAACGATTTTGCGAAATGTTGCGCGCAGAAGCGCCTGTGAATATACCCAACGCTTTCATTACATTCGTGCCCGATTTAAAAAATGAACAAAAAACAAAAATACCGCGACCTTATCGCTCAGTCGTTTGACTTTCCGCAACGCGACTTCCGCGAAGAGAAGGGTTTTCTCTACTGGAATGATTTGCCCTTGATGGAAATCATTGAAAAGTACGGTACTCCGCTGCGCATTACGTATTTGCCCAAAATAGGGCAGCAGATACAAAAAGCGCGGCGCCTGTTTAATGCTGCTATTGCCAATAACGACTATCGGGGCGATTATTACTATTGCTACTGCACCAAAAGTTCGCATTTCAGTTTTGTGGTAGAAGAGGCGCTGCGCAACAAAACACATCTCGAAACTTCCTCTGCTTTTGATTTTGACCTCATTAAAAAACTGGAGGAAAAGAAAAAGATTAAAAAAGATTTATATATAATATGTAACGGCTTCAAACCACAGCGATACATTGACAACATTCTGGAAGCATTCCGGAACGGTTATAAAAACATCATTCCGGTGTTGGATAACCTGGAGGAGTTAGATAAATACGGCACTCCGCCCGAGCCAATAAACATCGGCATTCGCATCGCTGCCGAAGAAGAACCCAAGTATGAGTTTTACACTTCGCGGCTGGGGGTACGTTACAACGACATAGTACCCTACTACCAGCAAAAGCTCAAAGATAACCCCCATTTTAAGCTCAAGATGCTGCATTTCTTTATTGACACCGGCATCAAAGACGTAAACTACTACTGGACAGAGTTTCACAAAGCGCTCGATGTGTATTGCGATTTAAAGAAAATTTGCCCCGACCTTACCGCGCTCAATTTAGGAGGGGGTATGCCCATAAAACACTCCCTAACCTTTGATTTTGATTATGAGTACATGATTAACGAAATTGTAAGCCAGATAAAAACCACCTGTAATCAGGAAGGGGTTGACGAGCCGGACATATTCACAGAGTTTGGGAGCTACACGGTAGGCGAGAGCGGAGCGGTGATTTTTTCGGTGCTGGGTCAAAAGCAGCAAAATGACCGGGAAACCTGGTATATGCTGGACGGCTCTCTGATGAACAACCTGCCCGATATATGGGGCCTATCGCAGCGCTTCATCATGTTGCCCATCAACAAATGGGATGATGAATACCACCATGTAAACCTGGGCGGCATAACCTGCGATGTGGGCGACTTCTACAACAGCGATGCTCATATCAACCAGGTATATTTGCCCAAAATCAAACAAAACGAAAAACTCTACATAGGCTTTTTTAACACCGGCGCCTATCAGGATACACTGAGCGGTTATGGGGGTATAAAACACTGTCTCCTTCCGTCGCCCCCTCACATTCTGGTGGATGAGAAGAAGAAGAACGAATTCACCTACAAGGTATTTGCCGAAGAACAGACGGCCGAGAGCATGTTGCGCATACTGGGATATTGAGCAATCCACAGTTATGTGTTTGCAACGAAATGTCTATCTTTATACTCTTAAAATATATCTTTGACGAAACACACCGGATGCGCAGCATTTTATCTGCTTTACTTCTCTTATGTACGGCCAGCACACTCGCTCAAAACTACACTTTGCTCGGCAGCGCTACGCCTATCAGCGGGTGTAATTGCTTTCAACTTACCCCAAATGCCAACAATCAGGCAGGAGCTATCTATCAAAGCAACACCATTAACCTTAACAACAGCTTTGACTTTACTTTTGATGTATTTCTGGGTTGTAACGGTGCCAGCGGGGCCGACGGGATAGTTTTTGTACTCACAACCAATCCGAATGGCATGGGAATGCCCGGAGAGGCAATGGGGTACGCCTCCGGTGGCAATCAACCATTTTCGCTTGCCGTGGAATTTGACACCTGGCAAAACGGTTCACCCGCAAATGACCCGCCTTACGACCACATAGGCATCAATTCCGGAGGGTTATACAACCATAATGTTGCCTCAGCAGTTCCGGCGCTGACGAGCCAGGGTAACATTGATAACTGTGTGTGGCACACGGTGCGCATCGTGTGGGATGTAAACACCAATACGCTCACGGTGTATTTCAACGGGGTTATTCGTCAACAGATTGTCATACCAAACATTGTAAACCAGTACTTTGGAGGCAATAATATCGTAAACTGGGGTTGGAGCGGAGCCACGGGTGGCGGCACTAACCTGCAGCAGGTATGTATTAAAAATATATCTAACTGGGTGGCAGGTGTGAACTATCAGAGTTGCAATACCACCTTGCAGTTTACGGATATTTCTACCAGCAGCTTAGGCAGTGTGGCTTCGTGGGCATGGAATTTTGGCGATGGTACCACTTCTAACCAGCAACACCCCGTGCACACTTACCCGGGTTATGGCACTTACAACGTTACACTTACTATAACTGATATAACCGGATGTACTAACACGTACAGTCATCCGGTAACTATCAACCCGCCTATAACCCTTACACCCAATATACAGCCGCCGCCCTGCAATGGTGGGCTTAACGGCAGCATTACGCTTACCCCCTCCGGCGGATTTGGACCCTCTGCCGGATACGGCGGTTACACCTACCAGTGGAGCAACGGACAAAACACTAACCCTACCATCGGGCTATCTGCCGGTACTTACACTGTGACGGTGACCGACGGAGTGTGTACCACCACGGCACAGTACACCGTTAACCAACCGCCTCCGCTCACAGCCACTACATCCAGCACCAATGCTCCCTGCGGCGGTAATGGCACGGTAACCATTTCCATATCGGGTGGCACTCCGCCATACCAAAACGTCAATTGGGCGGGAATACCGGGTTATACGGTTTCCTTACCAGCAGGTACCTGGATTGCCGATTTTACAGATGCCAACGGCTGCTCCGCACTACTTCAATACACGGCCACCATTGCGCAACTTCCCTGTGGAATTACGTCAAGTGTAAGTTCAACCAATGTAACCTGTTACGGCGGTAGTAACGGGTCAATAACTCTTACTGTAACCGGTACAACCGGAACGCCCAATGTTACCTGGTCTAATGGCGGTACAGGATTTACCATTTCCGGACTTACCGCAGGTACCTATACTTACACCTACACCGACTCAGACCCATCCCATATATTCTCCGGCAGCGTGACAATTTACCAACCGGGCGCAGGGATGAACATATCGCTCTCAACGCTCAGCCCCAGTTGTGCCGGAAGCAACAACGGGCAAGCCATCGTTTCGGTATTATCGGGGGGAGTACCAAACTATTCTTACACGTGGAGCAACGGCGCTGCCAACAACCCCGTGGCATCAAATCTATCGCCCGGTCCCATTAGTGTAACGGTAACAGACGGAAATAACTGTACGGCCAGCGCCAGTGGAACAATAAATAATCCTCCACCGCTTACTTTGAACATTACTGCCATAAACGATAGTTGTTATCAAAGCGAGAAGGGTAGCGCCACAGCTAATCCCTCGGGCGGAAATCCACCCTATACGTACTACTGGAGCAATATTGCTACGGGTCAAACAAACCTCAACCTGGGCGCTGGCAGTTACACAGTTACCGTAACCGATGATAACGGTTGTACCATTACCGGCTCAGTTACCATCAGCGAACCACCTCCGCTCAATTATACCATCAATTCACAGAACATCGGATGTTTCGGTAATAACACCGGCAGTATCAACGTGAATGTATCAGGGGGCACTCCTGCCTATACATACTCATGGAACCCCAATACGGTAAGCGGCAGCAATCCACAGAATTTGGGCGCCGGCAAGTACATCGTCACGATTACGGATGCCAACCAATGTCAACGGGTTGATTCGGTGACGCTAACCCAACCGGCATCGCCTCTTACTGCTACCGCAACCGGTACCAACGTAACATGCTTTGGCGCTAACAACGGCAGCATCACCTTAACTGTAGGTGGCGGTACTCCTCCTTATTCGTTTCAGGGTAATCCGGTACCGGCGGGCACAACCACCATACCTAACCTGCCGCCGGGCACATACTCCGGTAACCTGACCGATTTCAACGGTTGTACTGTGCCTCTAAGTGTTACCATTACTCAGCCGACTCAACTTACCCTCAGCGAAACACACACAAATGTATCCTGCCATGGCGGTAGTAACGGGTCTATTAATATTACGGTAACCGGAGGTACTCCTCAGTACAATTATCAATGGAACGATGGCAACACTAACGAAGACCGCAGCGGACTGACGCAGGGAACTTACCAACTGACCGTTACCGATAACAACTCGTGCTCAGCATCCCTATCGGTTACGATTACACAACCTCCCGCGTTAAGCATCAGCGCTACCCCAACCCACATACTCTGTCACGGCAACGCCACCGGTAGTATCAATGTTACTGTTTCAGGAGGGGTACCTGCTTACACATACTTATGGAACGATAACAATACCAACGAAGATCGCACTAACATCCCTGCCGGATTTTATATCGTAACAGCCACAGACCAAAACGGTTGCAACATCACATCCAGCGCTACTGTCAATCAACCCCCGCAATTAACAGCATCTGCCACTTCAACCAATGTAACATGCTTTGGAGCCAATAACGGCAGTATAACACTAACGGTGGGTGGCGGCACTCCTCCATACTCATTTCAGGGCAATCCGGTGCCGGCAGGTACAACCACCCTACCTAACCTGCCACCCAACACCTACTCAGGTAACCTCACCGATTTCAATGGTTGTACTGTGCCCCTTAGTGTTACCATTACGCAGCCGGCTCAACTCACGCTTAATGAAACGCATACAAATGTAACTTGCAACGGTGGCATCAACGGAGCAATTGATGTGACGGTTACCGGTGGTACCTCACCTTACAATTATCTTTGGAATGACAACAACCAAAACGAAGACCGAAACGGTTTATCAGCCAATAATTATTCTTTAACTGTCACCGACTTTAACGGTTGCTCTGCGTCAATTTCCGTCACCATCACGCAACCTCCGGCCCCGGCCATGACCGTGAACGTAACAGATGCCCCCTGTTTTGGCGCCAACGGAACTGCTACCGCAAACCCAACTCCGGGTAATATGTCTTATACCTACACATGGAGCGCCGGTAGCAGCACGGCTCAAACTGTCAATCTGCCGCAGGGTAATTATACAGTAACGGCAACCGATGCTTCTAATTGTAATCAAACTGCTGCATTTACAATAAACCAACCGCCAGATATCATACCCAACGAGTCATTAACGCATATTAATTGTACGGGCAACGCAACTGGTTCAATCGTTCTCAATCCATCGGGCGGCAACGGAGGACCGTACAGTTACAACTGGAATCCTAACGTAAGTTCGGGAAATGTAGGCAGCTTATTAACGGCAGGTCCTTATCAGATTACGATTACCGACCAGGCAGGTTGCGCGAAAAACGTTACCGTAACCCTTACACAGCCGCCTCAGCCATTAACTATCAACATACAATCTAGTAATGTTACATGTTTCGGATTAAATAACGGTTCCATCACTATCACTTCTTCAGGAGGAACGCCCGGATATAATTATACATGGAATCCAAATGTCTCTAACAGCCAAAGCGCTTCTAATCTTGCGCCCAACACATATATCATCACGGTAAGCGACCAAAACAACTGCTCGCTGGTGGTGAACATCAGCATTGCACAACCAAACCAACCCCTAAACGTAACTCCTACCGTTACTAATCTCAGTTGTCACCAAAGTAACGATGGTGCCATAACCTGGAATGTAAACGGCGGTACCTTCCCTTATCAATACTTGTGGTCACCTAACGTTGCAAACGGAAACAGTGCAAGTTCACTACCTGTGGGTACATATCAGGTAACCGTAACTGACCAAAACGGATGTGTGGCAAATGCTACCGCTAATATTACTGCACCCTCGCCTGTTACTTTGAGCGCTGTCTCCTCACCAGTTGCCTGTGCCGGGGAGTCAAACGGTGAAATTACTGTAAATGCTTCGGGAGGTACGCCCGGCAATAACGGTTACACCTATTCGTGGGCGCCGCCTGTAAGCACTACCAATACTGCCAACGTGCCAGCGGGTTTATTCACCATCACGGCATACGATGCCAACAATTGTTCGGCCAGTGTAAATGTTACGGTCACCGAACCGAGCCAGCTTTCGATAACCAGCACCGTGACCAACGTTACCTGCCATGGTTTAAACGATGGAACATTAACTGCAATTGCCTCGGGAGGTACAATGCCTTACAGCTACTCCATCACACAAGACGGAGTTAACTTTACCAACTCCTCTACGGGATTCTTTGGCAATATCATTCCCGGCGCCTACACGCTCCTCGTAAATGACTCGAATGGTTGTACTCTAACTTTACCATTCAACATTACGGAGCCAGCGCCAATCACAGAATCTATCTCAACAGCAGACGTTACTTGCTACGGATTTAATAACGGACAAGCCACCATAACCGTTAGCGGCGGCGTATCGCCTTACGAGTTTTCTCTCAGCAACGGTTCGTTTAGTTCTACGGGTCAATTTACTGATTTGAGTTTTGGGACTTATTACGTCACCATTACCGATAACAACGGATGCTCTGTGCAGAATTCGTTTGCTATCCTTCAGCCAGACCCCGTTACGTTTACCGTAGAGCCCTCTCCTGCTATTGTGAAATTAGGGGAGCCGTTACCGCTGGTGGTCACAACAAACCAGAGTGGTCCGGTCACATATAACTGGCAACCCCCTGTTGGATTGAGTTGCTATGATTGCCCCAACCCCACATTTGAGGGTATTCAATCTTTGCAATATACCGTTCAGGTAACGAATGCCGATGGGTGTACAGGTACCGCGGTGGTTTTTGTGAAGGTGGAGCCCGTTTATGATATTTTCTTCCCTAATGCTTTTACGCCCGGCAATTATGATAACATTAACGATACCTGGCAGATATTTGGCAACATCAGCGCTATTAAACAACTCAATATCAAAATTTTCAACCGATGGGGCGAGAAAATTTTTGAAAGTGATGACATTTACTTTAAGTGGGACGGCCGATACAAGGGTGAATTTGTACAACCGGGGGTTTATACATACCAGGCACAGATAATATGGTTAGATAACCACAGCGATAGCCATTACAAAGGTTCTATTACTGTGATACGCTGAAAGCAATTAATTCGACTACAGCGGTAATAATCCGCGGAGTGTGCTCGCTATCTGCAGGTAGTATTTTTCTAACCTTTCAGTTAAACGATAGGGTTTTGGTGTAGGAGTGTTGACGGGTGTGCGTTTTTTAAAACTCATTATCTGGTACTCGCGCTCGTACCAGATGCCGTAATCTTTAAAATAGGTCAGATACATGCCAAAGGTGTAAGCGTGCGCCAGAATTTTATCGGCTTGCAGCGGTTGGTCAACGATTTGTAAGTCGGGGTGGCGTATGTCAATGTAGTATTGTAATGCCTCCGGATTAGGAATATTGATAATCAGGAGGGTGTTTTCATGCATATAACGGGCGATATGTGCAAACAAGTCGGCATGGAGTGTATCGGGTATGTGTTCAAGCACATCAAACAGCGTGATAAAATTGTAATCATATTGCGGATACGGAAAATTGACAGCATCGCCCTGGGCAAATTCTATATTCGGGCGGTTGTTTAACCGGCGGGCTTCTGCAATGTTGTTTTTGCTGATATCAATCGAAAAAATTTTTCCGCGCTTTACATAGTAACCCATCAACCGGGTCATAATACCGATACCGCAACCAATTTCCAGTATATGGGAGTTTGTGTTGAGGCCGTTTTGAAGTAAATGTTTCAGCAGTAAGTAGTGGCGGCGGTTGTACGAAAAACGCAATTGTACGTCCACAATCTTATCGTAGTACTCGCTGATTTCTTTGGTATCGTGGCTCACGCAGGAGTTTGTTTTCGGGGCAAGGTAATACGAAAGGAACGAATATTCCAAAACCATGCTACACACCATGCGTAAGCCACATGACTTTGTCGATTGCAGATAACAGAAAATAAAAAACCCACACAGGGGTCTGACGTTAAGTTGCCTTAAGTCAGGATTTGGGCCGAGTAACATCGCTGTAATCTGCTGTTAACTTGTTTTTTGGACGAAGATTCTGCCGTAAGGCAGAATTGCAGCCCGCCATTGACGTTACGTTATTAAGCCCGGTTTGGTAAATAGTATCCAACTAACGCATCACACTGTGTGGGGTATCGTGTATAGCCGTAGGGCTGAAAGGACATTCAAAGAACTTGCTGTAAATATAACTTTCCTTGACTGTTTACGCAAGTTACAAACGAAAAATTTTTGTGCACATCGGCAAAAAATTGCTGTATTAGCGGGAGATTTGCTGTATGACTACCTCAACCCACTCCGAAAAACTTTTCTTGCTGGATGCGTACGCGATTATTTTCAGAGCGTACTACGCATTTATCAAAAATCCGCTGGTGAATTCGAAAGGGCTAAACGTGTCAGCTATCAGTGGTTTTACCACTACGTTATTTGATTTAATACAACGCGAGAAACCCACTCATCTAGCCGTGGTGTTTGATTTGGGGGGAAGCGTGGAGCGCGAGGCCGAGTATGCCGAGTACAAAGCCAACAGACAAGAAACCCCTGAAGACATCCTGCTGGCTGTACCTTACATCAAGGAAATCATCCGGGCATGGCACATACCTATTTTGGAGTTAGAGGGTTACGAGGCCGATGATATCATCGGCACCATTGCCAAACAAAAAGCTGCCGAGGGACATACCGTGTATATGGTAACCCCTGACAAGGACTACGCGCAGCTTGTGGATGAAAAAATTTACATATATAAACCCTCGCGGAGCGGAGAAGGAGCAGAAATTATCGGGATACCGGAAGTAAAGCGCGACTGGGAGGTGGAGCACCCGCAGCAGGTAATTGATATTTTAGGGCTGTGGGGCGATGCGGTGGACAATATCCCCGGTATTCCCGGTATTGGCGAAAAAACAGCTAAAAAACTTATCAAAGAGTACGGCTCCCTGGAAGAGGTAATTGCCCATGCAGATAACATTAAAGGTAAATTAGGTGAGAATATCAAACAGTACGCACAGCAGGGACTGCTATCGAAAAAGTTGGCAGCCATCAATACCCGGGTACCGATTGAGGTAAGCGATGATGACTTAAAGGTTGATGAACCGGATAAGGAAAAACTTGCTTCGATTTTTGCCGAACTTGAGTTTCGCACATTGGGTAAGCGAATTTTGGGAGAAAGCTACTCGCCCAACCGCCCGCAAAACGCGCCTTCCGGTGAAACTACCGTAACCCCCGCCAACCCACAGGGTCTCTTGTTTGATTTACCGGTTTCGCCCGGCCCTGCTGTAAGTGGTCGCAATATTCACAACACCCCACACCAGTACCATATTGTACAAAGCGATGAGGACGTGGAACAACTTATCGCTGCTTTGCAATCATGCAGTGAATTTTGCTTTGACACCGAAACCTCTGGGTTGAATTATTTTACGATGGAAATTGTGGGGATGAGTTTCTGTATAAAACCCCACGAGGCCTACTATGTGCCTGTGCCTGCCGATGAAAAAACAGCTCACCGAAGGATAAGGCAATTCAAAGATATATTAGAAAACAATAACATATTAAAAATCGGGCAAAACATTAAGTTTGATATGCTGGCGCTGCGGCGCTACGGGGTGTACGTATCATTACCTGTGTTTGATACCATGTTGGCACATTACGTGTGGGAGCCGGAGCTGAAGCACGGCATGGATTACATGAGCGAAACATACCTGGGCTACACCCCCATCCCGATAGAGGATTTGATTGGTAAAAAAGGAAAGCGCCAGGGAAACATGCGCGATGTGCCCTTGCAACAAATTGCCGAGTATGCTGCCGAGGATGCAGATATAACCCTGCAATTGAAACATTACCTGGCTCCGCTTTTAAAAAAGCGAGAAGCTGATAAAGTGCTGGAAAAAATCGAACATCCCCTGGTGCCGGTGTTGGCCGATATGGAATACGAGGGCGTAAAAATTGATGCCGACTTTTTGCGCAACTATTCTCTTGAGTTGGAGAAGGAACTTTCTGCAGTGCGTGATGAAATTTTTCGGCTGGCGGGCGTATCGTTTAACCCCGACTCGCCCAAACAGTTAGCCGATGTGTTGTATAGACACCTGAAACTTCCGTTTGAAGGGAAGAAGACCTCAACCGGGCAACTTTCTACCAATGAAGAAACGCTTAAGTCGCTCATTAAGCATCACCCGATTATAGAGAAAATTCTGGATTACCGCGAAATTGCCAAACTCAAATCTACGTATGTAGATGCGCTGCCTGAGATGATAAATCCCGTAACGGGGCGGGTACACACTTCGTTCCGGCAACACGTAACTGCTACCGGGCGTTTGGCAAGTGATAACCCCAACCTGCAAAACATACCGATACGCACAGAGCGAGGGCGTAAAGTGCGCGAGGCATTCATCCCCCGCGATGCTGACCACGTGATACTCTCTGCCGATTACTCGCAGATTGAGCTGCGACTGGTGGCGGAATTGAGCGGAGATGAAAACATGCTGGACGCATTCGATAAAAAAATTGATATACACACTGCCACTGCCTCGCGGGTGTATGGGGTGCCGCTTGAAAAGGTTACTAAAGAGATGCGTTACAAGGCCAAGAGTGTTAACTTCGGTATCATCTATGGGCAGGGCGCTTTTGGTTTAGCGGAAAACCTGGGCATCAGCCGCACAGAGGCAAAGGAGATAATTGAAAATTATTTCAGACAGTTTCCGAAAATAAAAGAGTACATGAACCGCAACATACAGTTTGCCCGCGAACACGGATATGTGCAAACCATGATGGGCCGCAGGCGTTATCTGAAAGACATTAACTCAAAAAACTTCACTGTGCGCGGTTTTGCGGAACGCAACGCCATCAACAGTCCGGTGCAGGGTAGCGCGGCAGACCTAATCAAATTAGCTATGATTAACATACATGGCGAATTTAGCAGACGCAAACTGAAAAGTAAGATGACCCTTCAGGTGCATGACGAACTGGTGTTTGATGCGCACCGCGATGAGCTGGAAATCATAAAACCCATCATTTATGAAAAAATGACCACTGCCATTAAAACGCGTGTACCGATAGAAGCAGAAATCGGCATTGGGAAAAATTGGCTAGAGGCGCACTGAGGAGTACCTGCGAAGTGATGAAGCCCGTTATTGTTTATGGTTACTGTGAGATTTTTTTAATAAACAAATTAGAAAAAATACACATAGGTTAAAAGTTCAACGGCATAAACAATTCATCGGGAAGATGTGCCGGTGTGCGCACGCCCGGGTGAGGGATGTGAAGGGCGCGAACGGAGTGAGCGGTGCGTAACGCAGTGAAGCACGGGAGCGAAGCATACCCCGTAACAAGCCCGACCCCGCTGCCTTGCATCGCTTGGCGGCGGGGGCACCCCCAAATGAACAAACAAATTTTTATGCGTACCCTACTTGAGAACTATCACATCATTTGATTTGTTATATTTTTTATCGTCTATATTAGCCGCATAAACCATTACACATGCTCGCTCACTTTTACCTTCTGCACAAAATTTTTGCCACACTTTTTTTTGTTCATTATGTGATTAAGCTGGCGCTGCTGCTGACTAACCGGCAAAATCCTTTAGCTGTTTACACGCAAAAAACGAAAATTGCGGAGATGATAATCAGCGTCGGTTTTTTAGTGACCGGCGTAGTGTTGGCGATTAACGCGCCGCTTCTCGGCAACATGTTTCTTGTGAAATTGATTTTGGTTTTTGCCAGTATTCCGTTGGCGATTGTAGGGTTTAAGCGCAGTAATAAATTAATGGCGCTGGTGGCGGTGTTGTTTATTGCTGGCGCTTATGGCATTGCGGAAATGAGCAAAAAGAAGAAGGCAGGTGGTGCCGTGGATACGTCGCGGGCAACATCATCTATTGAAACCGGAAAACTGGTTTACATTGAAAAGTGCGCTGCATGCCATGGTACAGACGGCAAGCAAGGTTTAGGCGGAGCAAAAGACCTCAGCGCTTCAATTCTTACAGAAGAGCAAACACGCGAGATTATTCTGCAAGGCAAAAACACCATGCCGGGCTTCAAAAATGTTCTCACCGAACAGCAGGTGCAGGGTTTGCTGGAATACCTGCGCACGCTCAGGCAGTAGGTGAAGCCCCTGAGCACCTGCGAAGAAATGAATACAGCTCGTGATAAGTAGTGCGCCGGATGGGGAGCGAAGCGCATGTATTTTTGATTGAAAAGTAACATTGGGCGTTTCAATAAGCCGGCTACAACGATTTGCGCTCAGTGGGTTTTATGCTGAAATCAAAGCGCCCGCCCCAAAGCGACATTTGATGCAGGATGTGGTCTTGCCTACGCAACACGTATGCGCCGGGTTTGTCAACGCTGTATCGCAGCGGCGCGGGCAATACAGCCGCCAGACGGGCAGCTTCTTTACTGTTAAGTTTTGCAGCAGGTTTTTTGAAGTAACGCTGCGAAGCTGCCTCAACACCATACACGCCATCGCCAAATTCAATTACGTTGAGGTAAACTTCCAGGATGCGCTCTTTGCTCCACAGTAATTCTATCAATACCGTGAAGTACGCCTCCAGTATTTTGCGAAATATGTTTCGCGCCGGAAAGAGGAAAACATTTTTAGCTGTTTGTTGTGATATAGTAGAAGCGCCCCGCACTTTTTTGCGCGATTTTGACTGTTGCCCTCGGTTGTATTTCAGGGCGTCTGCCATAGCATCCCAATCAAAACCATTGTGCCAAAGAAAGCGCTGGTCTTCGGCACAAACCACTGCCAGTTGCATTTCGTTAGAAATTTTTTGAAGCGGTACCCACTTTTTTTCAAGACGAACTTCGCGGCCTTGCCACCACTGCTGTACGCAACGTTTCACCATCAGATAGGTAACGGGCACCGGTACAAAGCGATACAACAGCACCCATAACACCGTAAGGATAATAAACCATTTGATGGCTCTGAGCGCGAGCGTAAGCAAAGTGCGCAAAGAAATCTTCATGCAAACAATATTAGAATAAATCGCAATAGTACAAGAGCTGGTAAAAAACGGTATTGCTCTACATTTTTAACTTAGCCGCATATTAAAAATTACAATTATAGTTTATGGCACAAACTGCTACCATTGAAAAACGCCCCGATGGCGTGGCTATTGTATGGTTAGACCAACCCAACGAAAAGGTAAACAAGGTTTCGCTGGAGTTTATTGCCGAGTTAGATAATTTGTTCAGGCAGTTAGAAACTGACGATGAGGTAAAGGCAGCAGTTATCGCTTCTCGCAAAAAGGACTGGATAGCCGGAGCCGATATTGAGATGTTCGGTAAAGTGAAGAAGAAGGGCGACTTCATTCAGGTAACACGCAACGGCCACGAGGCGTTGTTTCGGTTAGAGCGCAGTAAAAAACCGGTGGTGGCAGCCATACATGGTGCGTGTTTAGGCGCCGGCACTGAGATTGCGCTGGCATGTCACGGGCGCATAGTGAGTGACGACCGCAGCACACACATGGCTTTACCCGAAGTAATGCTCGGCCTGTTGCCTGGCGGCGGAGGCACACAACGCCTGCCGCGTCTCATCGGGATACAGAAAGCGCTGGATATGATGCTTACGGGCAAAAAAATTTACGCCTCCAAAGCGGTAAAAATCGGATTGGCTGATAAGATAACCACGCGCGAAAGTTTGGTAGATGCAGCGGTGGCATTTGCGCTGCAACTGACACAATCTCCCTTTTCGCGAAAAGACAAGCGAACATTTTTGGAAAAACTGCTGGAGAGTAACTCCCTTACGCGGAGCATTATTTACCGCAAAGCGAAAGAAATGGTATTGAAACAAACTATGGGTAACTATCCCGCTCCGCTAAAAATACTGGAGTGTGTAGAAACGGGTATGGAACAGGGAATGACGGCAGGTTTAAATGCCGAGGCAGAGAAATTTGAAGAACTAATACTGACGGATGTGAGCCGTCAACTGATTCGGGTATTTTTTAATATGACTGAAAAGAAGAAAAATCCGTATCCGTCATCGCTAATCAAACCCTGCCATACCATAGCCATGGTAGGGGCCGGTTTTATGGGTGCGGGCATTGCACAGGTGAGCGCTGCGGAAGGTATCCGGGTATTGCTGAAAGACATAAAGGAAGAAACCCTCGCGGCAGCTAAACAGACGATATACAAAGATTACGAACGCAAGCTAAGAAATAAAGCAATCACTGCGCCCGAAGTAGAAGAAATTATCGGTCGTGTGGAGAGTAAACTAGATTACAGCGGTTTTGAGAAGGCCGATATAATCATTGAAGCCGTTTTTGAAGATATAAAACTGAAACAGCGCGTGCTTGCCGAATGTGAAGCCGCTGCGCGTCCGGATGCTATTTTTGCCAGTAATACTTCTGCTTTACAAATAAGCCACATAGCCGAAAAGGCCTCGCGCCCCGAGAATGTAATCGGTATGCACTACTTTTCACCGGTGCCCAAGATGCCATTGCTGGAGATAGTAAAAACGCCACGCACGGCTGACTGGGTTGTTGCTACATGTTTTGAATTAGGTGTACGACAGGGCAAAACGTGTATCGTGGTAAATGATGGACCCGGTTTCTATACCACGCGCATTTTAGCCCCCTATATGAATGAGTGTTTTTTACTGATAGAAGAAGGATGCGAAGCTGGACTGATAGACAGGGCGATGAAAAAGTGGGGCTTTCCGGTAGGGCCTGTTACACTGCAGGATGAAGTGGGAATTGACGTGGGCGCACACGTAATGAAAGGAGAGCTTGCAGAGGTTGCCAAAGCCCGCGAAGGTTACCGCAGTACCGATGCGATTATCAAAATGTTTCAGGACGGATACCACGGCAAAAAGAACAAGCGCGGATTTTACAAATATGATGAGCGCGGCAAAAAACAGGGCATCAATGAAGATATTTACAAGTACTTCGGCAATCCGGCGCGGAAGGAGTTTAGCACCGAAACAATTCAAAACCGCCTGGGCATGATGATGATAAACGAAGCGCTGTATTGCCTGCAGGAAGGTATTCTGCAGAACCCTACCGATGGAGATGTGGGGGCAATTTTCGGTTTGGGTTTTCCGCCTTTTACGGGTGGACCTTTCCGGTATATTGACCGCGAGGGCGCAGAGAAAATACTGGCGGTAATGGAAGACCTAGCCATTAAATACGGAGCGCGGTTTAAACCCGCACCCATATTGCGTGATTATGCAAAAGCAGGTATGAAGTTTTATGCTGACTAAGGTTTTACGAGTTCTTGCTTACAATATCAGCAACACGACCGCGTAAACTCATGCCGCCCGTTATTACAAGTTTATGCTGTATGACTAATTATTTCTGAGCAGTAACCTGAAAATGTATGTAATTTGTGTTTTCGCAAATCGTATATACAATTTTGCTGCATAACATTGTCCCTTATGCAATCATACCCTCATGATTTGTTGTGTGACGAAAGATTTACTCTTTTATCCCGTTAAATGTATCATAATTTATCACTATTTGTTTTTCCCGTTCCGTCTGAACAAGCTCATCTGCCGTGGATGCCCTAATCGTTTTGCTTTTGGGTTACCTGCAGCTTTCACCGGCATAAAATACGCTGCTTGACAATTTCATAACATTAAATGCTATTCTTAGCGCTTGAAATCTGAAGAGATGAAAAAAGTTTTGGTATTATGTACGGGCAATAGCTGCCGTAGCCAAATGGCAGAAGGGTACTTGCGGCACTTTGCCGGTGATCAAGCGGAGATTTACAGCGCCGGGGTAGAGGCGCACGGGGTAAACCCGCGCGCCGTGGCCGTTATGCGCGAAGACGGCATTGATATTAGCGGACACACCTCAAATCTGATAGATGAGTACCTTCACCTTCCTTTCGACTACGTTATCACGGTGTGTGACCACGCGCGAGAGCGTTGCCCCTATTTTCCGACCCGCGCGCAGAAATTTCATTACAATTTCCCCGATCCTGCCAAAGCCACCGGCTCAGAGGAAGAAATCATGGAAAAATTTCGGGAAGTACGCGATATGATACGAGAGTATTGCCGCACGTTTGCAACAACACACCTTAGGTCATGATGCGCTTTCGGAAGTAAGCTTCATTTCGCGCAAAATTTGTTTTACCCAACCCTGTACACGCTCTTCGGTGAGGTTGTCCTGATTATCTACGTCCAAACACAAACCCACAAAGTAATCGCCCCGTTGAGCTTTGGAGAAATCGTGTTCGTACCCTGCGACCGGCCAAAAACCCACCAACTGCCCATTATTATCTTCTACAATTTTGGCAAATACACCCAGTGCGTCACAAAAGTAAGAGGCGTATCCGTACTGGTCACCCAAACCAAAAAATGCCACCTTTTTACCAGTGAAGTCAATTTGCTTCATCTCGTCCATGTAAGCTTCCCAATCGCCCTGCAATTCGCCATCATACCATGTAGGCATACCCAGCACGAGCAGGTTGTACTTGGCCATGTCGTCTTTGGTTTTTTTGTAAATCTCATGTAAATCAACCGTCTGACCGGCCTGTTCAAGTAATTCTTTAATTCGTTTAGCTATGCGCTCTGTGTTGCCGGTATCAGTGCCATAAAACAATCCGATGGTTGCCATATTTTTATTTTTTGGTTGCTGTGGTAACCTTTACTTTTCGTTTGGGTTTAGAGGGTGACGATTTTTCTTTAATATCCTCTTTAGGTTTCAGTTGGTCAAAGTAGCGGGGGTTCGTAATAACCTCCAACGCTTTTGCATACACATTGTTGACCGAGTTATTTATTACCCTGTACCAAATACCCGTGTCAAACAAATTTCGCCCGATGTTTGCTTTGAGGCGCGCTTTAATCAGTTTCTCACTGCGTGTAAAATCTCGCTCAAAATTTATTATGCTATCGTTTTGTACAGCGCCAAAGTATTGCCAGAAACTCTGCGGATTTATGCCGGGTTTCAGTTTTATGGCGCTGTCAGCCACTGAAGCAGCCAAATATGCGGCTAAAAGTGTAGTATCTGCTTCGAAACGGTAAAAAAACGTATCAGCGTTGGGATACTTTGCCATTAGCTCTGAGCGGTACTTGTCAACATACTCCAGGCAAAAACGATTTTCAACGCCGCTTCGCACCAACAAATTAAACAGTGGTGAATTCATGCTCGTATCAATAGGTACAAAGTAATCGGGCATTACACCCCCCCCGCCATATACCTTGCGCCCGACTTTTGTATAGCGCAGGAGCGAGTCCGGATAGTGAAAGGTATCAACTCCATAAAGTTCACCGCTCATCAGGCGCCCCTGATAATCTGAGCGGTACTCTTTATTGCCCTGCCCGTAGGGTTTTTGAATGCATCGCCCACTCGGGGTGTAGTAGTGAGCGGTGGTGAGTTTAATTTGCGAACCATCACTGAGGGTAAAGGGTTTTTGCACCAGTCCTTTGCCAAACGTTCTGCGACCTACCACCAGTCCGCGGTCGTTATCCTGCATACAACCCGAAAATATTTCGGCAGCCGATGCGGAGCTTTCGTCCACCATTACAACCAGTTTTCCGTTTTTCATCAGACCTTTGCCATCGCTGTAGTAAGGGTAGTAGGGTGAGTGCACGCCTTGTGTGTAAACAATAAGTTCTTTTTCCTGCAAAAACTGGTTGCACATATCCACGGCGGTATAGAGGTAGCCGCCCACATTGCCCTGCAAATCTACTATCAGGTCTTTCATACCTTGCTCCTGCAGCTTGTTGAGAGCAGTGAAAAACTCAGTCATAGTAGTGGCAGAGAACCTTTCCAGGCGAATGTATCCCACTTCCGGAGCTGCCATGTAATAGGCCGTGATACTGTAAATGGGTATTTTGCCGCGCGTTATGGTAAACTCCAGTGGGGCGCGTTCTCCTTTGCGCAGTACCAGTATTTTTACCTTGGTGTCTTTCGGGCCACGAAGTTTTTTTATCACTCCCTCGTTGTCAATCTTTACTCCGGATATTAGTGTATCGTTGGCTTTGATAATCTTGTCTCCTGCCTGTAAACCAACTTTCTCCGATGGCCCGCCGGGGATAACTTCCAGCACCATTACAGTGTCTTTGAGTATTTGAAACGTAATGCCGATACCTTCAAAGTTTCCGACCAGGCTTTCTTCACTTCTCTTCACGTCTTTTGCCGGCACATACGTGGAATGCGGGTCTAAGTCCTCCAGTACCTTGCGGATGGCATCTTCTACAAGTTTCTCATCATTTACAGTATCGGTATAGTAATTGTTGATGAGATTGATTACTTCGACAAACTTATCTGCCGGCGTGTATTTGCGCTTAATGGCATCGCCATTTTGCGCAAAAATCATAGTACAAACAAAAAAAAGGATTACTGCCGAAACCGGCTTTATTACAATATTCATATCGGGGCACGAAAATATAAATATACCGGTATTGTAGGTCACAGCTTCAGGAAACCGTTTGCTGCCATACATATTTAGAAATTATTTTATATAAAATACATGGAAGGGGTTGCACCTACGGTCGTGTTTAAGACAAGTGTTGGTCTCCAAGAAAAGTAATACCGGAAGTGTGTAGGAATGATTTTCCTTGAAACTCTTGTGGCTACCAGGGACATTCAACAACAAGCCCGTATGGCTTTAATAAATAGTAAGAGAATTTTATTAACGAAAATCTTTGATATATATTTCATAAAAATCCGTTTTTGAACGGGAATCGTTTACAGCCGGCAATATTTTTCCACCCGACCCGCCCGGCATGCCTCAATCAGGGCATCCATTTTCTCGGGGGTTAGGTTTTCGTGGTAAAAGTCACCCAGTTGGAGCATAGGCGCGTAACCGCATGCGCCTAAACATTCAACACCTTTCACCTGAAACATACCATCAGCTGTTATCTCTCCTTCCTTAACGCCCAGTTTTTTGCAGGTATAATCCATCAGGTCCTCACCACCGCGAATGGCGCAGCACGCAGTGCGGCAAAACTCAAAAACATACTTGCCTACGGGCTTCTGGTTATACATGCTGTAGAAGGAAACAACCTCATATACTTCAATGGGCTGTATGCCCAGGTATTCGGCTACCTTATCCATGGCTTCCACGCTGAGCCAGTCGTTGTTCTCGTCCTGCACCTCGTGCAGAATGGTGAGTATAGCACTCTTGTGTTTGCCTGCCGGAAAGCGGCTTTTTAATTCATCCATGCGCTTCAGCAGGCGCTCGCTGATGTTTACGGGGGTATTGCTTTTAGCTTGTAATCCCATAAATTTAAGATGTAATTGTTATGCGTCTAATTCTCCGGCAATGATGTTCAGCGAACTCATGATAAGGATGGCATCGCTCAGCAAACAACCGCGGATGAGCTCGGTAAACGCCTGGTAATAAATGAAGCATGGCCGGCGGAAATGCAGGCGGTACGGCACCCGGCTGCCGTCAGAAATAAGATAAAAGCCCAGCTCACCGTTTGCTCCTTCTACGGAGTGGTAAACTTCGCCTGCGGGCACAGGTATTTCACCCATCACAATTTTAAAATGGTAAATGAGCGCCTCCATGCTGGTATATACCTGCTCTTTAGGCGGCAAATAATACTCCGGTACATCGGCATGTATGGGTCCGTCGGGTAGTTTAGCCAATGCCTGCTCTATGATGCGCAAGCTCTGCCACACCTCGGCATTGCGCACACAGTAACGATCGTAAGTGTCTCCACTTTTGCCTACCGGAATATCAAATTCAAAATCCTCGTATGAGGAATAGGGATTGATGACCCGTATGTCATAATCTACTCCGGCAGCGCGCAGGTTAGGACCTGTAAATCCATAATTAATAGCCCGCTCTGCACTGATGCCCCCTACCCCGATACAACGGTCCATAAAAATGCGGTTGCGCGAAACGAGGTCTTCAAACTCTTTGAATGCAACAGGAAAATCTTTCAGAAAAGCGCGCAGCTTGCGAAAACCCGTATCGCTCAGATCGCGCTCTAAACCTCCTATGCGACCCATGTTTGTGGTAAGGCGCGCTCCACACAACTCTTCAAATATTTCATATATGCGCTCGCGATATTGCATCACATACAAAAATCCGGTAAACGCACCCGAGTCAACAGCCAGTATGGAGTTGCATATCAGGTGGTCAGCAATACGGGCAAGCTCCATCATGATGACGCGCAGGTACTGTGCGCGCTTGGGCACTTCAATGCCCAGTAGTTTTTCTACAGTCATCCACCAGCCCATGTTATTGATGGGAGAAGAACAATAGTTGAGCCGGTCGGTAAGTACATTTATCTGGTAAAAAGGGCGGTTTTCAGCTATTTTTTCAAAAGCACGGTGTATATACCCGATGGTCTGATCGGCATCTATAATGCGTTCACCATCTATCAGGAGTACGTTTTGGAAAACGCCGTGCGTGGCTGGGTGGGTAGGACCCAGGTTCAGTATTGAAAGCTCACTGCCGTCTTCATTCTCGCGTTGGCGGATGATTTCGGCATATTTTTCTTCAATGCTGCGCGGTGTAATGATGTTCATGGGCAAGGCGTGTAAGGTAATTTGGCGGGCTAATGTAACAGGGGGGTGGCACAACTCCAAAACAAGCCCGTAAAGTATAAACACGCCTGGGTTTAAAAATGTTTCCACCCCTGGGCAATGAGCGAGTGGTAATTACCCCCTTTAGTGAGCAGGCGCATACCCTGCGATGCTTCGGTAATTTCACCAATAATGCTGAAAGTGTCTTCACCGGTCAGTTTGGTTTCGTCTTCGGGGCGAATGGTAAAGAGCAACTCGTAATCTTCTCCGCCATGCAGGGCACAGGTGATGGGATCTAAGTTAAATTCCAGAGCGGTATGATAAGCCATGTCGCTGATGGGTACGCTTGCCTCATACAAAATACACCCCACTCCGCTCTGTTTACAAATATGCATCATATCGCTGCTTAAACCGTCGCTCAGGTCTATCATAGAGGTGGGCAATATGTCGTTATCGCGAAAAAACCGAATTACATCGCGTCGGGCTTCGGGCTTGAGTTGCCGCTCTATGAGGTATTTTTTGTCGTCTAATTCGGGTTGCATATCGGGGTGCTCCAAATATATCTGCTTTTCACGCTCCAGGATTTGCAGCCCCAGGTATGCCGCGCCAAGGTCGCCAGTGACACATATCAGATCACCGG
This sequence comes from Chitinophagales bacterium, assembly GCA_025057415.1. GTDB lineage: Bacteria > Bacteroidota > Bacteroidia > Chitinophagales > LD1 > Bog-950. Next base: position 15,074 of record JANWXI010000013.1, on the reverse strand, counting down.
GTTTAGCGCCACTGCGGTAAACCACCTCATTTTCTCTCACCTCACCGATAGCGGCAATGTTGATAATAAGCCCCGAGCGCGACGAGGTAGTGTCGCCACCTACCAAATCTACCTCGTAGTTTTTGCATGCCAGAAAAACTCCCTCGTACAATTCGCGGACTGCTTCTACTGAAAATTTGGAAGAAACTGCCAGTGAAACGAGTATTTGTTTGGGGTCGGCAAACATGGCGTATATATCGCTGATGTTTGCAATCACTGCCTTGTATCCAAGGTGTTTCAGTGGTGTATAAATTAAATCAAAATGAATATTTTCTGCCAGCAAGTCGGTGGTGGTTACCAATAGCATACCGGGCTGGGGTCGTATGACGGCAGCATCATCACCAACCCCCCGCAAACTTGTACGGTGACGCAATTGAAATTTTTCGGTGATGTGCTCTATTAGTGCAAACTCTCCTAACTGACTGATGGGGGTAACAGTATGGGCAGAACTCATAGATGTTTCGTTAGTGGCAATTTTAATATATTGCACTGCAAATGTAATGAATGGCAGGCACGGTTTGTCTGTAATGCCCTCATTGCTGAAAAAATATGCCACTTGTGGTTCAGACACAACCGTTGTACAGGTTGGTATAATGGCGGGTTAGTGTATTCGTTCTGTAGCAACTACGTACAAATACATAAAACCTTTACAGATGCTTTCCCATGCGCGCAGAAAAATGCTTTACCTGAGTTGGCTGACGCTTTTCGGGATGAGCGCCATGGGAATATTGCTAATCAAGTACTTGCAACAGAAGTCAGTAACGGAGGTAGCTTTGCATGGAAAACCATACTTATTACAAATTACGGTAGGGTTGTTTTTTGGCAGCTTAACCACCCTGGTGGCGGTTGCTTTCATACAGGGCAAAAGATTTCGGGCTGTCCGGGAGTTTTTTGTTCAGATAATCGGGGACCTCAATCCCGGTCTGTCAGAAATATTGATTTATTCGGTGTGTGCCGGCGTGGGCGAAGAGATACTGTTCCGCGCGGGCATACAGCCGTTAATAGGGGTGTGGCCGGCTGCCTTGCTGTTTGTGTTGTTGCACGGTTACATTCATCCCTATAATTTTAATCTCACGCTGTACGGCTTTTTTCTGGTAGTCATCAGCGGCGGTTTCGGGTACTTGTTTAAATTTTTTGGACTTTGGTCCGCCGTTACAGCACATATTGTGTATGATGTGGCGATGTTTTCGCTGTTGCGCTACAGCAGCCGTGTGAACAACTCAACCAATGATTAAGATTTTTTAATTCTTAATATGGCTTTTATATGTTATTTTAGCAATGGAGTAGTGATGGATCATATTAAAGCAACTATTACGGCCTGGCGCGAGGCGTTTTCGGGGCAAAATTTCCGGAATCAATTCGCCATATCTGTGTTGGTGTTGACAGCCGTGATGTCTGTCAATTCATATTTCTTGAAAGTTTGGCAAACCCGCCCCGGTATTCAGATAAATGATTTATTCCTGCAGCACTTACCTCCTATTGACTTCTCTTGGCAAATATTCTTTCTTGAGTACGGTTGTTTGCTGCTAACCTTCCTGTATGTTCTCCGTTACCCTCAGAAGTTAGTAACCGGCATACAAATGTTTACGTTGGTGTTTGCGGCACGAACCTTATCTATTTATTTATTGCCTCTTGAGCCACCCCGCAACATGATATTACTGCATGACCCTATCGCAAATTTCTTTTTTCAGACAGATACGGTTTACGTAACAAAAGATTTGTTTTTCAGTGGTCACATAGCCGCTATGGCACTATTTTGCCTTTTGATAGATAACAAAAATTTACGCATGTTTATGGTGTTGGCATCCATTGTTGTAGCGGTTATGATACTTTGGCAACACGTCCACTACACAATGGATGTGCTCTTTGCTCCGCTTGCCTCGTATGCCGCCTACCGTTTTGTATTGTGGTGGCATCTGCAAACCCGTTACGGTCTTGCGTTGAAATCCGTTTAGCCGTAAAATCTTCCGTCACTAACCTCTATCGCATCTTTGCACTCGCAAGCATTTGTTTTACGTGTTTTGCCGTCAATAACGTTAAAGTATAAAATTGTTTCGCCTTATGTGCGAGCTTCTGGTGAATTGAACAATTCTCCGTCACTGAGTACTAAAATTTTCCAACATTAATCCTTTTGAGTACAATTTTGAGAGTTGGCGTTTTGCAAATGACGACCCAGAGGCATGTTTTTTGATTGCGGTTGTTATGTGTATGAACTTTCGTTTGTATATGCTTCAAAAGTTTAAAATTCTCTTTTCAAATAACACACTTCGCTACTTATGAATGAATATAATTTTTTTTTGAGATAAGTTATATTTGTTAAAAGGTATCGAAATACTGATGAAGCACATCCGCCACAAGATATTAGCGGTGCTAATCTTATTTTTTGTAATTGTACTTGCTGAGTGTTCTTATGCTTCGCACGCCATGGGGGCCGATTTGCAATATGTTTGTATTGACCCGGCAAACAACACCTATCGTGTCATTTTACGTTTTTATCGCGATTGTGCCGGCATAAATGTGGCTTCTTCTTTGAACCTGAATGTGGAGTCACAACAATGCGGGCAATCTTTTGCAGCCACTCTCACGCTGCAACCATGCCCCACTCCCAATCCCAACGGAGGTACACCTTGCGAAGTGTCGCAGTTGTGCCCTAACGCCCTAGGATTGAGCTCCTGCAACGGTGGAAGTTATCCCGGAGTACAGGCATATACTTATTCAGCAATCATTAAGTTGCCTGTGCCCTGCAGCGATTGGGTTTTGCGTTTCAGCGAGTGCTGCCGCAATTCACAGATTACAAATCTTATTAACCCCGACTCTGAAGATATGTATTTAGAGGCGCGCATCAATAATACCGGCGGCATTTGTAACAACTCGCCCGAGTTTACTACGTTGCCAGTACCTTATTTATGCTCCAACCAGCCGTTTAACTACAATCACGGAGCCACAGATATTGATGGCGATTCTTTAGTGTATTCGCTCATAGCCCCTATGACAGCCGGCGGAGCGCCCATAACTCACACAGGTTTATTTTCTCCCACTTATCCGCTACAAACTTCACCGCCCAACAATTTTGGTTTCAATACTTTGAATGGACAAATGAGTTTTACCCCCGATGGCATACAGGTAGCCGTAATTACGGTGAAAGTAGATGAATATCGCAACGGGGTCTGGATTGGCTCCACAATCCGTGATTTACAGGTAGTAGTGTTGAACCTGCCAAGTTGTTTAAATCCCTCCCCCTCGTTCACCAGTGTAATCGGGTCTAGCCTGCAAAACGGCATTTACAGCAGCCCATGGCTCGTACAAGTGTGCCCGGGGCAAACACTTACCTTCTCTACACTGGCTATTGAACAAACAGGCGACTCTGTTTTTCATACAAGTAACATTCAGCAAGCCATACCCGCCTCACAGTACGTAACTTCGTATGCTTCTCCCGATTCCAACTTCGGATACTTTACCTGGACACCCACTCCAACCGATACAGGCATACATACGTTTGTCGTAAACATCAAGAATAACAGTTGTCCTATCAGCAGCACTCAGGCATACGCTATCAGCATACAGGTGCTGTCTGGCACGTACGCAGGGCCTGATGTGTCGTACTGCCCCGCTGGCGGGCCGGTACAGCTTCAGGCATACGGCGGCTCTGTTTTTTCGTGGTCACCTGCTGCCGGTTTAAGCAACCCCAATATTAGTAATCCTCTCGCAAGCCCCCCGGTAACCACCCAGTACATAGTAACGAGCAATCTGACTGGGGCATGTAAAAACACAGATACAGTTATCGTTCAAGTTGTGTCGGATTTTACTTACACTCTTTCGCTTTCAAAAGATACTGTGTGCCGTTTTGAGCAGGTACAACTTGCCGTAAACCCTGACCCAGCTTACGCCCCCTATCAGTATAACTGGTCTCCTGCAGCGGTGTTGAACAATCCCCAGTCCTCATCACCCACAGCCATATTGAACCAAACCACTCACTTCACCGTTACCGTTACATCATCCGCCGGCTGCTCTATCAAAGATACTCTCAGCGTTATTGTGGACGGGCAGGGACCCTCTATAAAACTGATTGCCGACAAAACAAAAGTTTGCCCGGGCGATACCATAAAACTCAAAGCCGATATTTCAACACATCCGTGCGGACTAAACGTTATCCCATGCTCGGGTAATTACGTGATTAAGAAAATCGGAGGCGGTAATCTCTCTCTATCGCAGGGCTCGCCTTACGCCGGGCAATTCTCCGATGCAAGAATTCAAATTCTCTTCAAAGCATCGGAGCTAACAGCACAAGGTATGCAGCCGGGCACCATTACCGACATAGCTTTTGATGTTACGCAAAAAAACAGCACAATACCCTATGACAACTTCACTATTAAAATGGGATGTACAGAACTTAATTACCTCAGCGATTTTGTGGGCGGCTTACAGGTGGTTGCCAATCCGGTGCCTTACGGCAATACCACCGGCATCAACACCCATACGTTTGATTACCCGTACGACTGGGACGGTCACAGCAACCTGATTCTGGAAATTTGTTACAATGGCAACGCTTTTTCGGGCACAGATGCCGTGGAGGCATCTAACACCGGTTACAACAGTGTATTGTTCAGATATGCCGACAACACCATCGGTTGTTTTCTGACAAACCCCACTACCACTACCTTCAGACCAAACGTGCGGTTTGTACAATGTATGGAACCCATAAAACCCGTTACGTATCAATGGTCACCCGCTACGGGCATATTACAACCTGACTCATCATCCACTAAAATTATATTACAGCAAAGTACAGTTTATACCCTAAATGTAAGCGATGGTAAGTGCAGCAACAGCGCTTCCATTTCGCTCCAGATTGATACATCGTTTTATATAAGCGCCGGCCCGGATGTATCGGCATGTAACGGACAACCCGCCCAATTACAAGCGCAACTTATCGGCAATCCGCCCAGTTGGGTTGGCGGTATCGAATGCGGTATGAACGGCACCCCTTGCCCAACAGGTAATGTAACACGCACCTATCAACCCGCGGGCAGCGCATCCAGCAATATCACTATTTTTGACGGAGCTTTGTTCGGTAACATTGAAGACCAGCGTACACAAATACTTTATCGCGCTGCTGATTTAACAAGCGCGGGCTTCACACCAGGTACCATTAGTCGCGTGGGGTTTCACATTCCTGTCAAAAACACGTTGTTTCCATATAACAACGTAACCATTAAGATGGGCTGCACCTCACTTGACTCGCTCAGCAATGCATGGGAAAATACGCAAACCGTTGCTACCGTAAATCCCTATATCACTATATTGGGATGGAATGAGTTTCAGTTAACCAATCCTTTTGATTGGGACGGACAAACCAACCTTATCATTGAAGTGTGCTGGGATAACCCCGATGCGTTTCCTTCATCGGGAGCAGACCCTTTAACGGCTGTAAATGCTGGTTACAATTGTTTTCACAAGATTACATCTTCACTATCCGTAGGTTGCAACCTGAACGGAGCCGGCACACTCCACCAATCGCTCCCCGCGCTTCGGCTCACGATGTGCACAGCCCCCACAGCGCCGGTTACCTACACATGGAGCCCACCCACCGGTCTGAGCGCTACAAACATCAGTAACCCGACAGCATCTCCCACCGTTACCACCACTTACACCGTCACTGCCTATTTCGGGGGTGTGTGTCCGAAGGTGGACTCTGTTACCGTTACTCCAGCAACATTCTCCTACTCCGTTTCATCTGACACACAAATTTGTGCCGGTCAAACAGTTCAGTTGTTTGCGCAGGGTGGGCACTCGTACAACTGGTCACCGATTGACCACCTGAGTTGTTCCTCATGTGCCAACCCTCTCGCATCACCTGTTTCATCTACAGATTACGTCCTAATCATTACCGATACACTTACCGGTTGTGTAGTAAATGATACGTTGCGGATAGATGTTTTGTATCTGGATGCAAGCACCCTTTGGTCAGACACACTTGTGGACCAGGGCACGCCGGTTCAAATTTTTTCACAGGCAAGCGGCGGTAGTGGCCAATATACATACTTATGGTCGCCCACGCTGTACTTAGATAATCCGGCATCACAAAATCCGGTGAGTACGCCCCTTACCGACATTACCTATAACCTGACAGTTACCAGCGGACCATGCACCGATACGGCATCTGTTAATATTAAAGTGAATATCATCCACATTCCGGTGGTGATGCCCAATGTCTTTACGCCAAACGGTGACGGCAAAAACGATACTTACTTCCCTCTATACCTGCACCCTGCTGTGAACGTCAAAGCCATGCGTATTTACAACCGATACGGACAGTTAATTCACGACAGCGCCACACCCTGGGACGGAACGTTTACAGGCGCGCCACAGCCGGCGGGCACATATCTTTATTATGTAGTTATCAGCCGCCCGATGCAATCTGATGAAAATCTTCAGGGAAGTTTCAGTTTGCTGCGTTAACTCAAAATGACGTGTGTTCAATAGTCAGTAATACACCTGAATGTTTTACAAAAAATAAACTGAAGTAACGAGCCGGCCTGTGTTACTTAAAATAAGGCAGCTAAATATTTGATTGCGAAATTATGGTTCAGATACATTAAAATGAAACCGGCTCCTGCCTACGGCAGGTATGAAATGCAGTAATTGAGAGGGATTTGTTGCGGGGGCAGGACTCGAACCTGCGGCCTTTGGGTTATGAGCCCAACGAGCTACCAACTGCTCCACCCCGCGATATATTTCTGATGTGCAAGAACGATTTAAAGTTTGCCTGTTTAGTAGGCACATTTTTCATGCACCTGTTAACAGCAATGCGGGTGCAAATATATAAAAACAACGCAATGTTCACACTTCATTTAAGAATATTTCAAATCAATCGTGAACGAGGTACGTATGTAAGAAAAAATTAACCAGCCATGGCATCAATCAGGTCATATTCCGTAATGATGCCCCACTCGCCACTTTGTGTTTTTACCATCACGGCAGAATTCTGCGCGTTGATATATTTTGAAATTTCTGCGGCTGTTGCGTTCAGGTCAACTATCGGAAAAGGTTTCGCCATCACTTTGCCCACTTCATCATCGCGGTGAGCGGGGTTATCCATCAGCAGATGGAGTATGTCGCGCTCCGATATGCTGCCCACCATTTCGTTGCCATCCATCACGGGCAATTGAGTGAGTGATTTTTCCTTCATTTTTCTGAAGGATGCAGCAACGGTTTCTTTAGGGCTCACGCTTACCAGTTCGCGCATGCGTTTGCTCTCCAGTATGCTGCGTGCCGTTACCGGCTCGTCAATCAAAAAGCCGCGTTCGCGCATCCACTCATCATTGTAAATTTTGGCAACATAACGGCTGCCGTGATCGTGCAGGATGCACACCACAATGGAGTTTTTGTCGAAACGGTCTTTCATTTGTTGTAACCCCTGCATGAGCGAGCCGGCGCTGTAGCCGCAAAAAAGTCCCTCTTCGCGGGCAAGCCGCCGCGCCATGATGGCGCCGTCTTTATCGGTCACCTGCTCAATGTGGTCTATGTACTTCATATCGTAATTGGCGGGCACAAAATCTTCTCCGATACCCTCTGTCACGTAAGGATAAACCTCGTTCATATCAATCTGCCCTGTGTCGTGATATTTTTTGAGCAGCGACCCGTAAACATCCACGCCAAGCACCTGAATGTTCGGATTTTTTTCTTTCAGGTACATAGCCACACCCATAATGGTGCCGCCTGTGCCGATGGTGGTCACATAGTGGGTAACGCGCCCTTCGGTTTGCTCCCAGATTTCCGGCCCGGTGGTTTCGTAATGAGCTGCGCGGTTGCTGAGGTTGTCGTACTGGTTCATGTGCACAGAGTTGGGTATCTCTTTGGCAAGGCGCTTGGCAACAGAATAGTATGAACGCGGGTCATCGGGCTCTACGTTGGTAGGGCAAACGATTACCTCTGCACCCAGTGCGCGCAGTATGTCTAACTTTTGTTTGGACTGCTTATCGGTAGTGGTGAAAATGCACTTATATCCGCGCACTACGCTTGCGAGCGCCAGACCCATGCCCGTATTGCCCGAAGTACACTCAATGACCGTTCCGCCGGGTTTCAGGCGGCCCTCGGCCTCTGCATCCAGTATCATTTTAATGCCGATGCGGTCTTTGATAGAGTTGCCGGGATTGAAGTATTCAACTTTTGCAAGATACAATCCGGGAAGATTTGCGGTGATGCGGTTGAGCTTCACCAGCGGCGTATTACCAATGGTCTCTACGATGTTGTTGTAGTATTTCATACAACACGGTTTTGTAATTGCAAAGTTTACAATTTGTCTGCTAACATTTGTTGTAACTTCTCCACAAACAGCAAGGTGGCGGGGCAATACGTCAGGTTGTTGGTGTAAGTTTTTTCCTGCACCTGATAGCGGATGTCTTTGCGGTTAGTGTGCGGAAATCCCCGGCAGTCTAAAGGGCGGATGTCATAAATGATGCATTTGTTGTCTTTGCCCAGAAAATGGCAGGGTGTTTTGCGGTTGATGATGTCGTTATTTTCATCAGTGCGCAGATACTTGTCGTAGTACTCCTGATAAGTTAGCCCCAGGTGACGGGCAATGCGGTGTATGTCGCGTTTGGTGTAGGTTGGGGTCATTTTTTTACAGCAGTTTGCGCAAGCCAGGCAGTTTACTTCTTTCCAGATTTCCTTATCTGCCTGCCGGGCGTAGCGATTAAGACGGATTTTAGACTGCGCGAGCTTGCGCAAAAAAGCGCGGAGTTTGTATTTTTTTTTGTTGACGCTGCGGGTAAACGAAGCTATGTGGAGTTTTCTCATATCGTTTTAGGGTTGCGATAAAATGTTATTTTGAGCGGGGTGCTGTCTGTACTGCACAGTACCATCTGAGATGTATCGAGCGCCGTGATGTGAAATGCGGCAGGGCGCGAACCGGGGTGTAGGGTTGACCGGAGTTCCAGTGTATTGTTGCGCAAAGTCCAGATGCCGGTGTCGGCACCGGCAAGCAGTGATACGTAACGCCCATCGGGTAAAAATTCATAGCGCCAGTTTGGGAACATTTCATCGGTGAAAGCGGTGTTTTGCACTTGTAACTCTTTTATGTACCAGCGCCCGGTGATAATTTTTTTACGGTTGTCGGTACATGAAAACAGAAAGGTAGTTAAACACAAAAAACACAACAGGCGGGTCATGGAGAGGGTACGAATTCAAAAATTACTTTTTGGCCGCCTATCACAGCGGAGAATGAAAATCGCTTGTCGGTTAACTCCAGTATCTGATACTCCACCGTATTGCCATCGGGGCCAGTGGTTATGATTTTGGTGCCGTTGTAGTTAAGTTGCCATTTGCCGGTTGTGGAGGCGCCTTCATTTACGGCTTTATAAGTGTTATCGGCAAAGTATGTTATGGAGTAACCTGCACGTAGTCGGTCTATCTCGGCTTGTATGGTGGGTTTCATACTTTCGGGAATTTCCTGTGAGTATTTCAGGTCATTGATTTTCCAGGTACGGGTAAGCAACCTGGCTTTGTTATTGCCACACGATACCAGCGCCACCAACACTATCATAACCCACAGTGGTTTACAACACATGAAGATTAGTTTTGCCGCTAAAATAAAAGGCACATGCAAATCGCCTACTTCGCGGTGGGGAAAACCACTTCGGCAGCCGTACGGCAGCTGACAGATGAGTATTTCGGGCGCATACAACGCTATGCCCGCTTTGAAGAAATTGTGATTGATAACACCACCGTGAAAGCAACCGATGCCGAAGCAGTGAAAGCGATGGAAGGCGACTTGCTGCTGAAAAAAATTTTACCGCAGGATTACGTAGTGTTGCTCGATGAAAGGGGTAAGGAGTACAGCTCTGAAGAATTTGCGGTGTATTTACAGAAACTTTTTAACCGCTCGCCCAGGCGCTTGTGTTTTGTTACCGGCGGCGCTTACGGTTTTTCGGAAGCCGTGTATGCACGCGCAGACGGAATGCTGCGCTTGTCGAAAATGACACTTGCGCATCAGCTTGTGCGCGCAGTATTTGCCGAGCAACTATACCGCGCATTTACCATCATACACCATGAACCGTATCACCACCGGTAGCGTAGTGTTTTGAGGGGCGGAGATGCGTATGCGTGACAATAAGCTTTTATGCAAAACGGGTATATGTATGCGGGCTGCATTCGTAAAGTACCGTAAAGAGCAAAATGCGAATTACCACAGAGAAAGTGTATAACACGGCACAGTTCATTTTGCCTGTTGTGTAACTACGGAGGGAGATGACCGGTGGCGTTGAAGAAATGTGTATATGTATTTTCGGGTGAGGGATGTGGAGGGCGCGAACGGAGAGAGCGGTGCGCAACGAAGTGGAGCACGGGAGCGAAGCGTACCCCGTAACAAGCCCGACCCCCGAAGGGGCGCGCGAGGTACGAGCGCGCCGCGAGGGGGGCACCCCCAAAGAGAAATTACCGCTGTTTTGCGAAGTGTAATGCAGGGATGTACAGTGTGCAGTTATTTGCTGCGGACGATTTCGAACAGATCGGCTACGGTGTTTGCCCGGCGCAAATCTTCGGCTGTGATGGTTTTTCCGTAGTCCTCGTCAATCATGGCGATAACGATGAGCGCCATCATGCTGCCCCATTCGTCTAATTTGCGGAATTCGGTGTCGGCTTTGATGCTGAGTGGGTCAGTTTGGTGAAAACAACTGCTGAACTTGTGCACAAATTCTTCGAGAAGCATAGTAACGGTTTTTAGCGCAGACGGCTTTTGCAGAGCAAATGTACGCAACGCCGCTGAGTATTTTCGCACAACATCTCCACGTGTGTTGGGTATTAGGGTATTAACCGTAAATTAGCCGCCGTAAATCACCGCTATGGCTGAAGCGATACGATTGGGCCGTATGACTGATACGATGGAGGAGGGTTTTATTGCTGAGCTGCACATCAAAACGGGCGATAAAATCAAAGTGGGCGATGTAGTGGCAGAGGTGGAGACCGACAAAGCTACTTTGCCGTTAGAGAGTTATTACGCGGGAGTGGTGTTGCATGTTGCCGCCAAAAAAGGCGACACGCTCAAAATAGGCGACCTGATTGCGATTGTCGGGAAGGAGGGCGAAGATTACACTCCGCTTCTGCAAGGCGGTGCATCGGCTTCCGCTCCTGCAAATACTGCAGAGGCAAAGCCCGAAAAAAAGAACGAAACGAATACACAAACCGCTGCCCCCGTGCAAACCGAAACACCGGCGGTTACAGTTGCTCCCGCAAGCGGGGAGCGCATTAAGGCATCGCCCCTGGCGCGCATGATTGCCAAGGAAAGAGGCATCAATTTAGCAACCGTGAAGGGGAGTGGTGAGGACGGGCGTATCGTGAAGCGCGACCTGGAGAAATTTACCGCACAGCGAGCGCCCGCTGCGCATGCCCGCGAGGGGTACCGCGATGTGCGCGTGAGCCAGATGCGCAAAGCCATTGCCCGCCGCCTCAGCGAAAGCAAATTCAGCGCTCCGCACTTTTATCTGACCATTGATGTGAGCATGGACAATGCCGTATCGCTGCGTACGCAGTTAAACATCGTGTTGCCCGAAAAAATTTCGTATAACGACATCGTAATAAAAGCCGTGGCGGTTGCCCTGCGGCAAAATCCTTCGGTGAATTGCAGTTGGTTGGGCGAAACCATTCGTTATTACGACCATATTCACATCGGCATGGCTGTGGCGGTAGAAGAGGGTTTGCTGGTGCCCGTAATCCGGTTTGCCGATACGAAAACCGTGCAGGAAATTTCTGCTGAAGCCAAAGCCCTTGCCCGCAAAGCTACCGAAAAGAAACTGATGCCGCAGGAGATGGAGGGCAACACCTTTACCATTTCAAACCTCGGTATGTTTGGCATAGAGGAATTCACGGCAATCATCAACCCGCCCGATGCCTGCATACTGGCTGTTGGCGCCATACGCCAGGAGCCGGCTGTGATAGATGGTAACATCCGCCCGGCTCACCGCATGAAAATGACCCTGAGTTGCGACCACCGCGTGGTGGACGGCGCTACGGGAGCCAAATTTCTGCAAACGCTCAAAACCACTCTGGAAAACCCGGTGAGTATTTTGCTTTAATTGTCAATACTCACATAGGCAATGGCATCTATGGGGATGTAATTGCCGCCTTTGAGTAATATGAATTTTTCGGTTGTTGCCCACACTGTGGTAAATACCTCGCGGTAACCGTCAACCGTATTAAATACAATTTTCACTTTGCTCTGAAAATTATTACCGAGCAGCATGGCCAAAAATAACCTGCGGTTTCGCTCACGCAGTTCATAGTCCGTGAAATGATAAACCGGTTTACGAAAATCACAGTCCTTCAATTGTTCCTTTTCAATTTTTTTGACTGTGGTATTCATAATAATAGCTTGTCCAATGTGTTATACGCTTTTTGTTGTTAAATTGTTACCCTGACTTTTGAAAACCGCTCAAAAGCTACTGCCTACCCTACCCGATGAGAGGGAACGTGGCTCGCTGCCGGAAGGGGATTAAAAACGATGAAAAAACCAGGCGGCTATGCCGCTTGGTGTTGAAATGATGTTTTGGAGGTATCTTTTGGTAGAGTGTAAGCAGTGGATGAGTTCAGTAAATTCGCACATCTTCGATACAACACACAGGCACCTTCTGGCCCCCTTTTAGAATTACATACTCATCGGTAATAGCTAAAATGACACCCTCAACTAACTTAGCGCCCGATACAGTGTGGGCGTTAAGCCGCACCATTTTGTTGTAGTTGGTACCCAGAATGAGCGCGAGATACAGATTATCTTTTCTGCGTTGTATCAGCTCGATGTTTTTCAAAACTTCGGTCTTAAGGTATTCGTCACTCATTGTGGGGTTGGGGGCAATGTGAGGGTATGGGTCCATCACGTTACAACCAATGGGGTTTTTTGTAAAAAATTGTTGCAATAATTGTGCCTTATTTTTAAACAAAACCCATGCATACGTTAGTGTTAGGGGCATCATCCAATCCTACCCGCTATGCTTATAAGGCCATACAGTTACTCATACGCCACGGGCATGAGGTGGTGGCAGTGGGTCGCGGTAACGGTGCGGCAGAGGGTGTAAAAATTTCAGAAACCATTCCGGAGGGCATCAGGGTTGACACGGTAACCATTTACCTGAAGCGCGAAAACCAAACCCCATACTACAAAGAGCTCTTAAATCTGAAACCTCGCAGAATTATCTTTAACCCGGGCGCTGAAAACCCCGAGCTGGCGCGGCTTGCCGCTGAAGCCGGCATACAGGTTGAATTTGCCTGTACGTTGGTGTTGCTGAACACCGGTCAATATTAAAGTGTTACTTTGCACCCAAATCATCCACACATGTCATATACAGAACCCATGCTGAAACCCGATGCGCTGAAAGGCAAAACCGTCATCGTAACCGGAGGCGGCACCGGGCTGGGCAAGTCCATGAGCAGATATTTCCTAACGCTTGGCGCCAACGTTATAATTTGCAGCCGCAAGGCCGATGTGTTACAACGCGCGGCAGATGAGTTGCAAAACGAGACCGGCGGCAAAGTGCTGGCGCATCCCTGCGATGTGCGTCATTACACCGAGGTAGAAAAAATGTTGCAAGCCGCACTGCAAACCTTTGGCGCTGTGGATGTGCTCATCAACAACGCGGCGGGAAATTTCATTTCGCCCACCGAGCGCCTCTCGCCCAAAGCATTTGATGTAATTGTGGACATCGTACTGCGCGGTTCTTACAACTGCACGCTTGCGCTCGGCAAACACTGGATTGCACAAAAACAAACAAACAAGGTGGTGCTGAATATGGTCACAACCTACGCCTGGACCGGCTCTGCCTATGTAGTGCCTTCGGCATGTGCCAAGGCGGGTGTGCTCGCCCTTACTCGCTCTTTAGCGGTGGAGTGGGCAAAATACGGCATACGTATGAACGCCATTGCGCCAGGCCCCTTCCCTACCAAGGGCGCCTGGGACAGATTGGTGCCCGGGCCATTCCGCGAGCGGTACGATTTGGCAAAGCAGGTGCCCCTGCGCCGGGTGGGCGAGCATCAGGAGCTGTGTAATCTGGCCGCCTACCTTATCTCTGATTACGCTGCTTATATCAACGGCGAGGTGGTAACCATTGATGGCGGTGAATGGCTGCAGGGCGCCGGTGAGTTTAACCTCTTCGATGACGTAACGCCCGCAGAGTGGGATATGATAGAAAAAATGGTTCGCTCCGCCAAAAGTGAATAGAGAAAACAGAACAAACCCTCGGACGAGAGCTGCAAGTCCTGTCAAAACACATTAAATAAATTCATTACATGATACTGAGCATCACCGAAGAAAACTACATAAAAGCCATCTATCACCTTTCGGGCGAGGGTGATGAAGCCATCGGCACCAACGAAATTGCCGCACAGGTGAATGCCCGTGCCGCTTCGGTGTCAGACATGCTCAAAAAACTCAAACGCAAAAAACTCATCACCTATCAGAAATACTACGGCGTGCGGCTCACGCCCGAAGGCAACCGCATAGCCGCAGCCATTGTACGCAAGCACCGGCTGTGGGAGGTATTCCTGGTTGAAAAACTCGGCTACAGTTGGGACAAAATCCACGACATTGCCGAACAGCTCGAGCACATCCGCAGCGAAGAGTTAATCGAGCGATTAGACAAGTTTCTCGGCTACCCAAAATTTGACCCCCACGGTGACCCCATCCCCGATAGCAAAGGCAAAGTCAACGCCCTCAAACACAAACTACTCGCCTCTCTCCGCAAAGGCGACAAAGCCCGCGTTACCGGTGTAAAAGACAGCTCCGCCAAACTGCTCCAGCATCTCTCCTCTATCGGCATTCAACTCGGCACCACCCTCGAAGTGCACGACGTGGCAGAGTTTGACGGCAGCATGCTTCTCCGCATTGACGGCAAAAAAAACATCACCGTAAGCCGCCTCGTAGCCGAAAACATCCTCTGCGCCTGAAAAGACCCGCGCGCCGCAAGCCGAATAGACCGCCGCAGCGGCGTGTTTTTTATTATATTTTTTTATAATGTTTTTGGGGGTGTCCCCCGTTGCGCTGCGCTCGT
>JANWXI010000139.1 GCA_025057415.1 Chitinophagales bacterium | reverse complement strand
ACGTTTGCATATAAAAGCACTCAGGATGCATCAACCAGCATTATTTACCTTTATCAAAAAATATTACGCCTCAGCATTTGTCATTTTTTTCCTAACGGTAATCCTTACAGGTTGTAAACCCAACACCCCTTCGCCTCCAGCTCAGGAGCCGGCAAACATACCATCTGCCAAAGGCGAACACTTATTTGCCGATACCGGGCTATCCTATGTGAAAGTATTTGATAACAACGGCCGTGTTTGTATTCAGCAAACCAGTACCGGATACGAAATGGCAGAGGTTTACGCAGATGATAAAAAAATCCCCTTGCTCATCCGCATTACCAAAACCGACCTTTGCTTTGCCGACTCCGTAAACCGCAACAAGGTGTATCAGCTTACCGCTAACAGCTTGCCCGGCTCTAAAAACATAAGCTGGCAATTAAAGGCCCTTGGCACCCATCTCACCCTAAACGACAAAACCAACACTCTCCTCGTAGTACACGAAGGCGATGGTACAGAAGAAGACCTCATCATGCGTTATAGTATGCTTACAGGCGAAGAGGTGTTCCGTTGCTCTTACAACGACATGAAGGTCTCCATCCCCAACTCCCGCGACAGGCGCTTCATAGGTTTTCTATCACGCGAAACCGTAACGAACCCATTGAAATCTCTAAACGAAGAAAATCTTCTCGGTCTGATATACTACAGCAGCAATTTCAAACGCATCGCCACACTGAAGCTCAAACTAAAACGCAGTTCCGTGGCAAACCGCATCAGCGCCCGCTGCCCCGAAATGGTATTGGCGCCTGCCGACAATAACTCTGTAACCATTGAGGACGGCAAAGGCATCATCCTGATGAAATCCGGTAAAAATTACACCAGCAAAGACATTGGCAACTTCTCTATCAAATTTACCTATTACATTGGTGACGACAACGAAGAAAGTTCTATCACAATCCCCGTTGTAAACGATAAGCCCGACTGGAAAAACGCCACCTACGACCGCGATATTTTTGAATTGAGCGAGTGAAAGCGGAATTGCGATTATATCAAAATCAACTCGCGGGCATTTGCCATAGCTGCCTCAGTGGGTTGGTCACCGCTTAACATTTTTGCCAACTCCCTGATACGCTCCTCATGATTTAATTCGCGCACTCGTGTGCAGGTGCGTTCCCCTGCCTGTTCTTTGTACAGGTAAATGTGCTTATCGGCAGTGCGGGCTATTTGCGGCAGGTGTGTGATACATATCATCTGATGCCTGCGTGATAAGTTCCGCATAATTTCGCCCACTTTCAACGCCACTTCGCCCGATATACCCGCGTCAATTTCGTCAAAAATCAGGGTGGGCAACTCCATGGCTCCGGCAATCAACGATTTAATACAAAGCAACAGGCGCGACAACTCACCACCCGACGCCACATCTTTGATGTCCTGCGGTGCAAAGCCCCTGTTGGCTGAAAATAAAAACCGCACCTGCGTAACACCCGTAGGCGTCAGCTCCGTCTCCTGCGATATTTCTACTTTGAAAACTGCGCCGGGCATACCCACCTTTGCCAGCAGTACGCACACGTGGTTCTGAAATTCACGCAAAACTTTTTCCCGCGATGCGTGTAACTCAGTTGCTTTTTGCCGCAATTCGTATTGCATCCGAATTAACTCCCTGCGCACATTTTCCAGTTCTGCAGTGTGGCTTTCGGTGCTTTGTAAACGCCCGGCAATTTCATCGCGTATGTTCAGCAACTCAGCTATGGTCTGCACCCGGTGTTTTTTCAACAAACGGTAGAGCACGTTAAGCCGCGCATTTACTTCATCAAGCCGGTGCGGGTCAGCGTGGGTGTTTTCGCTGATGCGTTCTACCTCACGGCACAAATCTTTCAATTCGGTTTGAACGCTGCTCAGCCGTTCGCTCACCTCATGAAGCAAAGGAGAGATGTTTTTAATGTTTTTTAGTTGTGCCTGCGCAGCGCTTAATTGGGCAAGTAAACTGTTTTCGTTGCCATCGAGCAGGTCGCGTATGCTGAGCATAGATGACTGTATGGCTTCTGTATTTGCCAGGGTTCTTTGCTCTTGCTCCAGTCGCTCCAGCTCGTCAGCTTCCGGGCGGGCATCTTCAAACTCCTGCAGTTGAAAACGCAGAAAATCACTCTCCGCATCGGCAGTACGGCATAGTTGCTCCAGCTCGTTGGCTTTGCGTTCCAATTGTTTGTATTCGAGGTATTGCTGCGCGTATGATTGCAGCAGGTGCTTGTTGCGCGCCAGAGCATCTACCACCTGCAGTTGAAAACCCGCCCGCGCCAAATCAAGCATTTCATGTTGCTGGTGTAGGTGTACAACTTGTTCGCCAAGCTCTTTCAGAATATTGAGCGGTACGGGTGTGTCGTTTACAAATGCCCGGCTCTTGCCATTGGGGTTTATCTCGCGCCGTATAATGGTGTGGGTTTCATAATCAAGTTGGTTTGTTTCAAAAAAACCGGTCAGATTGTATGCAGTTAAGTCAAACTCACCCTCTACAACACACTTGTCATCGCGGCGGTAGAGTACTTTGGTGTCGGCTCGTTCACCGAGCAAGAGCCCGATGGCGCCTACTAAAATAGATTTGCCGGCACCTGTCTCACCGGTGATAATGTTCATGTGCTCACCAAAATCAAGTTCCAGCTCATCTATGATGGCGTAGTTTCGCACGCAAAGTTTCCGCAGCATGTTGCGAATATAAGGCAGTAATCCAATGTGTGATAGTTCATATATTTTCGCAAGGAGTGTTCAGTAATCTAAATTTTATCCCCGTACTTAGTATGTGTACCTGTGGTTCAATTAAATTTCCCTTGCCCCGACTAAGCTACGTTATTATCACATAAATTTCCATGCCGTGTTATGGTTAAATCGTTAGTTTTATGCAAAGAAATTCTTCAGAAATTCATAACCCTTATTATGTCGTATCTTAGTTTCAGATTAACTGCATACCTACGCAACATTTTGTAATTTACACTTAATATCAATTTTTTACTTTGAACCTCACCATGTGTAACAAAGCAAGAATACATAAATGACATCAGATAATTCCAAAACATTACGTGTAGCTTTTCTTCCGGCAACTCAGGATGATATACCGTCAATAATCAAGCTGGCGCAGCAAATCTGGCGTGCGTACTATCCTGCTATTATCGGCTTAGCGCAGGTGGAGTACATGCTCGCTCAGCGATACACCGAAAAAGAAATTACTTCACAGATGCAGGCGGGCGAGCGGTACTATGTGGCGTTGGGCGATAACCAAATGGTCGGCTACGCTTCGCTGCGCGCTGACAGCGATGCATGGTTTTTACATCAATTGTATGTATTGCCCTCTCATTTCGGCTTTGGCATCGGAACAGGTTTTTTGCATTTTCTGTTTCATGAGGCGGGCTACCGGACCATACGTCTGCAGGTCAATCGCAAAAACATTCGCGCCATAAACTTTTATTTCAAAAACGGATTTGTAATAGAGCGTTGTATTGATGTGGACATCGGCAACGGATACTATATGAATGATTATGTAATGGTGAAAAAATTTAATCAATAACGCCGGCTATTCGCCATATATTCCACACTTGCTTAAAGAAGGGACTGTAATTGTTTCTGCGCGCCTGCTCTTCTTCCCGTAGCCAGAAATGGAGATTGCTCACCGTGTAAAGATACCCGCTGTGATAGGCGGTGTGGTCCTTCCTTTTACCGGCAATCAGATAAAGCGGGTAGCGGTAATGATTTTCGCGCAGCCGCACAATGCGCTGCGCTGCTGCCCGCGCAGCAGCAGCTTGTTTTAACCATTCATCGCAATTACATTTTTTTTCTGATAAGGTTGCTTCGCGTCTGCAAAGGATGTACCGCAAAACATGTGCACGGTGTCGTGCCCGCCATGCTGTGATGAGCACACCGTCTGTTAATTCATCGCCCAGCAATTCCTCCTGGCTTGCAGCACGTTCGGGGTTGCTCATAAAGGAATGCACCCACTCATACGTTTGATGATAAAAACTATCCAGCAGCGGTAAGTGGTGCTCCCGGATGAGCGATATAGTCGCATAATCGGCTTTGCGTTGCAGATACCGGTAACTCCATGGCGGGCGCGGCTGAAATCGGTCTTGTAAAAACCGTATGCGTGTCTCATCCAGAAAGGTCATAGCCGTGAGCCACTGAATGAGGTTTTTATCTTTGAGGTAGTACTGTTGCAGTTGCAGTTGCAACTCTAAAAAAGGCGCATGTTGTGTGCCTTGCACAATCTCACGCATATACATTCCGGGTGTGCGCCTCACAGGCACATCATTTATGCTGTACTGCCAGCTCCACCGCGCTATGCTCCAGTCAATGAGCCAATATCCCCATTCCCAACCCGAGCTAAATGTTATATGCCCAGGTACCTGATACGCCACACAAGTATCAATATCGCTTAAGCGCGCGTTCAGGTATGGTAAGAGCAGCATCGGTATAGAATTATCAAACGTTACCCAGTATGCCGACTCGGGGTAGTACCACGTTTCGCGAACTTTCATTTGCTGTAGCAAAAACTCAAACATGTGGCGCTGGTTCTCATTTTCATATACGGGTGCATGCTCCTCCGTCATGTCATAAAACATCACCGTGTGGGCAAGCACACCGCGCTCTTTGTCTAATCTCTCCGTTTCGGGTGTCCATACATACTCCCTGCGGTTGTGGCCTGCTTCCTTTTCGGGTTTCACCACGTGTTGGCGCCCCATCAGTTTGGTGTTGGTATGGCTGCGCAGCCAATCTATCATAAACAGGCGCAACTCTTCTCTCTTCTTGCGGTTGCCGGCTATGAACTCGGCCATCGTAAACTCCACATTGATAAAATCCCAATCGGCTTGTGTAATCCACTTCAGGTTTTTCTCCACCTGTCGCTTTTTGCCGATGGGATATTTGTACAGTTGAAAGTTTTTCTGCTGTACCATGTGCAGCGATACGTCCACCGAAGCAAGTATGCCGCGTTGATGACAATAATCAACTATCCGTTTTGCATGTGCTATCCATGTTTTTTTGCGAATGCTCTCAAGCAGGCAAAATTCAAAATACGTTTGCCCGTTGCGCACCAGCCAGTCAATGTATTCTTTCACATCTTTCAATGCGCCTTCCCGTTTTTCATCCAACAGCGGCTCGGTAAGCTCAATCGGATGTTGTGTATGCAGGTGAAAGCCCTTTTTATCAAACAGCGCTCTGCCCGCAAACGTCCAACCCGGCTTTACCGGAAAATTTTTCCAGGAAGGTATAAGGGTTTGTCGCGGATGCAAAAAACGAAAACCGAGTTGCTCTTGCAGTAACCCGTACAACCCGAAACTCACCCCTTGCCACGAAGTGGCTTCGAGCGTCAACACCAGTTTGCCCGATTTTGTTTCAGCTTTCCACGCATAATCATGTTCCGGGTAGTTTTTATACGCATAGGTTACAGCGCGGGCAAAGCGATTTGGCGCTGATGCTTTGTTTGCGTCTATCTCGGGCAGGTGAAGTTGTACATCGGCAAGTGGGTTGTTCAGCATTACCTCACAATCGCATGCCTTGTGCAATAACTGTTGTACGTCAGCAATCGTAATGGCAGTTATGGATGTGTCAAGTAATCCACGCGGCGATATCAGTGAAATTGTTTGTAGCCCGTGGACTTGTAAAGAGAAAAATATACCCAAAGAAATTAGTATCTTTTTCACACGTGCGAAAATATATTTACGCCAAAAACCAAATGGCGCGCACAATAATAATTCTGATTTTCACAATCATCGTATTACCGGTAGTGGCATTTTACATAGACCCGCACCCGCTGCGGCAAGAGCAAATACAAATGCTCAAGACATCTTTTACCATAATGGCTCTCGTAGCGTTGATTTGCTTCGCTGTTTCTGAAATTGTCAAAAACTATAGTCAGGTTGACAAACTCTGGAGCATCATGCCCGTTGTTTATGCGTGGTATTTTGCCACCAAAGCAAATTTCGACCCGCGTTTGCTTTTGATGGCATGTTGCGTAACGCTGTGGGGTGTTCGTCTCACTTACAACTTTGCGCGCAGAGGCGCTTACCGTCTGCGTTTTTGGGAAGGAGAGGAAGATTACCGCTGGGGCGTACTCCGCAGGCATCCCCTCTTTGACGGAAAACCCTGGCGCTGGACATTGTTCAACTTCTTCTTCATCTCATTTTATCAAAACACGCTTATTCTGCTTATCACACTGCCCATGGTAACGGCATACAGCGGCAAGCCGCTTCACACTGCCGATTATATGATAGCAGGTATATATATTATTTTCCTAATATTAGAAACCATTGCCGACCAGCAACAGTGGAACTTTCAAACCGCCAAACAGGCATTCCTCAGGCGAGGCGAGCAACCGCAAGGCGAATATGCCGTGGGTTTTTTGCGCACCGGCTTGTGGAAATACGTGCGGCATCCCAATTACGCAAGCGAACAGGCAATATGGATTACATTTTACTTTTTCAGCGTGTCGGCTACCGGCGTGTGGCTGCAGTGGAGTATAGCAGGCGCACTCTTGCTGCTAATACTATTTCAGGGCAGCTCCGATTTCAGCGAAAGCATATCGGCATCCAAATATCCGCTTTATAATGACTACATCCAAAAGACAGGGAGGTTTATACCTAAACTGTTCCGATAATACGGTAACCCCTGCCCATAACATGTCCGCCCCCGGGTGAACGGGTTAAAAATAAATTATATATAATATTATTTTTTATTATGGGGTGCCCCCGCTGCAGCGCTCCGCACGGCTACGCGCAGCAGCGGGGTCGGGCTGACCCGCTCCAAGTCCTCGCCGCGCCCGCGCTGAAGGCG
>JANWXI010000138.1 GCA_025057415.1 Chitinophagales bacterium | reverse complement strand
TACGTCATGGTTCCATTAGAAATAGTGGAGGTATTCACGGGTTGCACCGTACCGGAGTTGCAAACGTCTGCCACAGTGAAATTTGCAGCCGGTTTATGATTAACTGTTACTGGTTTGGTTAAGCTATCAGCACAGTTGTTGCCGTAGTTTAGTACGAGTTTTACGTTATAGGTACCCCCGCTGGCGTAGGTGTGCGAGGGGTTTTGCGCCTGGGAAGTATTTCCATCGCCAAAATTCCAGGTGTAAGAAAGTATGTTGGTGTTATAGGGATTTGTAGTTTGGTTTGTGAAGATAGTTGTATTTCCTTCACAAACAGGCGGAGCGGAGAAATCTATCAGCGTACCGCGGATAACATTCACAGTGGCAGAAGCAGTGTCTTTACAGGAAGCATTGGAAGTAGCGATAAGGGTAATGGTATAGTTACCCGATTGCTGATAGGTATGCGCGGGGGCATTTCCTGTGGCGGGCGCAGAGCCGTCACCGAAGTTCCAACTGTACGTCATGGTTCCATTAGAAATAGTGGAGGTATTCACGGGTTGCACCGTACCGGAGTTGCAAACGTCTGCCACAGTGAAATTTGCAGCCGGTTTATGATTAACTGTTACTGGTTTGGTTAAGCTATCAGCACAGTTGTTGCCGTAGTTTAGTACGAGTTTTACGTTATAGGTACCCCCGCTGGCGTAGGTGTGCGAGGGGTTTTGCGCCTGGGAAGTATTTCCATCGCCAAAATTCCAGGTGTAAGAAAGTATGTTGGTGTTATAGGGATTTGTAGTTTGGTTTGTGAAGATAGTTGTATTTCCTTCACATACAGGCGGAGCGGAGAAATCTATCAGCGTACCGCGGATAACATTCACAGTGGCAGAAGCAGTGTCTTTACAGGAAGCATTGGAAGTAGCGATAAGGGTAATGGTATAGTTACCCGATTGCTGATAGGTATGCGCGGGGGCATTTCCTGTGGCGGGCGCAGAGCCGTCACCGAAGTTCCAACTGTACGTCATGGTTCCATTAGAAATAGTGGAGGTATTCACGGGTTGCACCGTACCGGAGTTGCAAACGTCTGCCACAGTAAACTGTGCATCGGGGCGGGGATGTACGGTAATAGGTTTTACGATACTTTCGGTACAACTGCTGCCGTAGTTAGCTGTAAGAGTTACGTTGTATGTGCCACTGTTGAGATAAGTGTGTACAGGGTTCAGTGCAGTGCTGGAGTCCCCGTCACCAAAATACCACTTGTAATCAAGTACTGCAGAGCCACTGTTATTTACTGTCAGATTAGTAAACTGGGTAGAGCTGCCCAAGCACACGGAAGTTCCTGCAAAGTTCAAATCAGCACCGATAATCACATTTACAAAACGCGCAAAGGTATCAGCACATCCCGGAGCGGAGCTGGCAATTAATTGTACGTTGTATAAACCCGATTGGGCATATTCATGTTGCGGGTTCTGCTGCGTATTGACCGGTGAGCCATCGCCAAAATTCCAGGCATAGGTCATGGAGCCGCCTGAAATAGTAGATGTGTTGAGAGGAGAGAAGATACTGTCGTTACAAACGTGTGTAAAACTGAATGATGCAGTGGGCTTGGCCGTAATAGTGACGGTGCGGATGATACTATCTGTACAACCTATGCTTGAAGTGTATTTCAGTTTCACCTGGTAAGTTCCCGCAGCGGAGTATGTATGCGTGGGCGAAATAGCCGCGGAAGGCGGGCTGCCGTCACCAAAATTCCACTGCCAGGTGTAATACACTCCCGGCATCAGTTTGGAAGTATTGGTAAACACGGTAGCGTTTCCCAAACAGGTGTTGTTAAAGGTGAACCCTGCCGTGTCGCTGGCAACGTATATACGCGCCGTGTCGTATCCGTAGCAGGTGGCGTTTTGCCCTATGATAGTCAGAATTGTATCATGCGGTGCACTGATAGTCACGCTGTTTGCCGTGGAGCCGGTGCTCCAAATCACACCTGTAAGCGGGAACTGCGAGGTATATGTGTAGGTAACACTGTTCTGTGGTGCACAAAACTGTGTAGGACCTTGTATGTAAACATTGGGCCCGCGAATCTTAACGGTATCAATTACCGCAGTATCCTTTTTACAAGCCGATTCTAATTCATATATGATGCGAATGGGATATTCGCCATAATTCGGATAGACGTGCGTAACGTGAAAGGTGTTGAAAACGTGCGGTGAACCGTCTCCCAGGTCCCACTCGATGTATATGATGCGCGAAGTGTCAGGCGTATTGAGTGATAACTTAACGGTATCGTTGGGGCAATACAGTTTGGATGTATCATAAACCGAAAGGAAAGGAATCTGTACACGCACTCCGGCAGCATATCCGTACGACTCATAAGGGCCATATCCATACACATAGGCAACTACGCCTTGCGGGGCTGATATCGTATGGTCGCCCTGAGTAATGGTGAGTCGTGCATAAGAGTAAGCGGGGTTTTGCGATACGGGTAAGAAGCTTCCTGCAATATTGCCGCCGTCAAAAGTCAGTGCGCCCAGGTCGTTGGTTTTGGCAATAACGTTCACGTAATAAGTAAACTGCGGATCCGGATTGGGGAATGCCGTGAAGGTTACCTGGTTAATCGTTTGGGAAGTAGGACTAAGAACAATCATAAACGGGTCACCGTAAGGATCCATGTTTGCATCGCAATCGCTGCCGGTACTGTACTGTACAACAGAAATGGGTTTATTACTGGTGATGAGTGAAACAACACTGCTGCTGTATTGGTGAACCTGCCCGGCATTCAGGTTGATGGGCGCACCGCCGTTAATGGTTACCTGCGTGCCATTTTGCTGCGCTACAATGCGGAAAATATCATAGTCGCGCGTGGCGTAGGGTACGGTTATGAACTCTGTACCCCAAGAGGAGAGGGGGTACATTTGCTCGTAAAGCATATCGCAATAACCGCAGTTGCCTACGTTGGCACATACGTGGCCGGCCATCACGGCAAAATTCTTATTGTTAAGCCCAACAATGCGCGTACCGGTGAGGTCCACATGACTTTGCAGTTGATATACTTGCCCGCTGTCTAAGAAAATAGTGTATGGTACGCCTGCTATATGTCCGTTTTCGTTAATAGGCAGGGTAATCTGAATTTGTGTGTTGTTCTCTGTACCAATAATGGCAAATTGCGAATTCCCGTTGTTCATGCTTGGATTGTACCATGCTTGGATGATGTACTCGCGCCCGATGGAATTAACCGGAAAAATTACGGCAGCATCGGAGGTGTATGTTTGATACCAGTGGGCAAATACACTCACGCACTCTGTTGTGGCTATGCGAATGGCTTTGTCGCTTATCTGGTCATCATCAAAATTTTCACCGATATTATGTGGTACCACAATTTGGGTAGAAACGCCCGGTGTTACCGTAAAATTCTGAAACCATCCTTGTAGTGGAGAGGATATTGTACCCGAACAGGGGGTTTCAGAAGTAATGTACACCCGCATCTCACCGCTCTGGGAGTAATAGTTCTGCAAAAAACTGAACCAGAATAATTTTCCTTTGGATATTTGGGCTTGCAGAGAAAAAAATGCGCAGATAGAGAAAAAAACAATATATAATTTTTTCATATATCAGATTAGTAAGGAAGGTATGTTTTACAAATTAAAATTATGAATTTATTGAAAATTATAAAACGCCAATTTATTCGTTGATAATTTTCCCATCCCCATGGGATAAAGGGGTAGTAAAATAAAACGTCTTACAGTTTTTCACTCTGTGAGGTTCTTTCTAATAAAGAAGTTTGAAGTAGTCACTTAGTTACTTAGTAAAATTTACATTCCTGGTGCATTCTATTTATTTGGAAAGAGTTTATGGAGATATGTGTGTATCGCATGTTTTATAAAAAATTTTCACTATTAAGTGCTTATTTTTACGTGTTTGTATGGGGGTCGCCCGCCACCGGGGGGCGACCCGAGAGGTTGTGTGTTGAATTCATGTGACGTGCCATATCTGCACGCCTGCGCCGCAGGCGTGGGCGCGCAAAGAATAATTGTGACCCAAAACAATATTGGTCAAATGATTTTTCGTCTTACCACCCCTCTTCAATCGGGTGAGGGATGCGGAGGGCGCGAGCGAAGCGAAGCGGTGCGAAACGAAGTGGAGCACGGGAGCGAAGCGCACCCCGTAGCAAGCCCGACCCCGCTGCTGCGCGTAGCCCTGCGGAGCGCAGCAGCGGGGGCACCCCACAATAATTCAATCATGCAATTATTAATTTTCTTATAGCTATTTAAATTTTTGAATGCGGATGTGAAATTCAATACCAGCATTCCAAGGTATTTATGTGCTTATTTCAAAAAACTTTTACACTTCAAGTCCAGTATTCACAACATGCTCCTGAACCGGAAGTTGTGTTGTCATCAGTTGTTACCTATACTTTATAATTAAACATACAATATTCCTTACATGATACCTGATGCGCTGTGTAAGGTTGCAGGAAACAAGAATTGCTGTTGCGTATTTTTATAGTTCGCTCAAACTGTTACTCAAAATTATTGTAAAATGTGTAAATAAGCGCCCGCAAATACGCGCAAAATGGCTCGTAAAAAACTCGTTGCCGCTAACTGGAAAATGAATCTCACGCTGGAGCAGGCCGCAGAGTGGCTGGCAGATGTGGACGAAATGCTGCAAGAGCGTCATGCCGATGTGGTGGTGTTTCCTTCCTATGTTTTTATCACTGACCTGATGGATATGTATGAAGGAGATTTACTCCTCTTTGGAGCGCAAAACTGTTCGCATGTGGAGAGCGGCGCGCTTACCGGAGAAGTCAGCGCTATGCAATTAGCGAGCGTAGGGATTGATTACGTGATTATCGGGCACAGTGAAAGACGCACCTACTTTGGCGAAACCAACGAGATAATCAGGCAGAAATTAAAAGTAGCGGTTAAGCATGAGTTATTGCCCGTATTTTGCTGTGGCGAGCCGTTAGAAATTCGCAACCAGGGCAAGCAGCAGGAGTATGTGCTGCAGCAACTTCGCGAATCGCTCTTTGACCTTAGCCCTGCAGAAATAGCCGATGTAACCATTGCTTACGAGCCGGTATGGGCTATTGGCACGGGTATTAACGCCACACCCGGGCAGGCACAGGAGATGCACAGTTTTATCCGAGGCCAAATTGAAGAAAGGTACGGAAAACAAATTTCCGGGCATATACGCATCCTCTACGGAGGTAGCTGCAAACCCGATAATGCCGCTGAAATATTTGCCTGCCCCGATGTGGACGGGGGGTTGATAGGAGGCGCTTCGCTCAAGGCAGATGATTTCGTAAAAATTGTGATGGCAGCAGCGTTGTAATCACTCCGCTTAATGGCGCACAAGCTGTTTCAAAATACGATGACCCTGCCGGTAACATAGAATTAAAGAAAATTTCTTTTTGTTTACACCGCGTAATAATTCAATACACCGCGATGGGACTATTTGATAAGTGTTACAACTACAATCACGCTGACGAAACGAAAGAGAAGGGCATCTACCCTTACTTTCGCCCCATACAGGAAAGCGAAGGGCCGGTAGTGATGATGGAAGGCCGCAAAGTGGTGATGGCAGGCAGCAATAACTATTTAGGGCTTACCACACACCCCAGAGTGAAACAAGCCGCCATAGCTGCATTGGAGAAATACGGTGCGAGTTGCAGCGGCTCGCGGTTTTTGACCGGTACCATTGACTTACACATTGAGCTGGAGGAAAAGATAGCCCGCTTTATGGGTAAAGAAGCCGCCCTGCTTTTCAGCACCGGTTTTCAGGCAGGACAGGGGGTGATTTTTCCTTTGGTGAGCAAAGGCGATTACATTTTTTCAGATAAAGACAACCACGCCAGCATCGTAGCGGGCAATTTGTTGGCAGCATCCATAAATGTAAACGTGGTGCGCTATAAACACAACGATATGGACGACCTGGCGCGTCGCCTTGCACAGGCGCCTGCCGATGCCAATAAATTTATTGTAACCGACGGTGTATTCAGCGCCCACGGGCTGGTGGGGAACATACCGGGCATCGTATCGCTGGCCAAAAAGTACGATGCGAAAATACTGGTGGACGATGCACATGGCTTTGGCGTGATGGGCCCGCTCGGAAAAGGAACCGTACATCATTTTGGCGAAGAAGACAACGTGGATTTGATTGTGTGCACATTTAGCAAAACCCTTGCCTCGCTCGGTGGGTTTGTGGTAGGTGAGGAGCGCGTAATCAATTATCTGCGCCACAAATCACCCGCTTTGATTTTCTCGGCATCGCCCACACCGGCTTCGGTGGCAGCAGCCAGTGCAGCGCTGGATATTCTGATTGAAAACCCCGACCTGCCCGAACGCGTGCGCAAAAATGCCGACTATGTGCGCAAGGGTTTACGCGAAGGTGGATTTCACGTGATTGACGGTGAAGCGGCTATTGTGCCTGTCATTATCGGAAGTGATGAAAAATGTTTTCAGGCATGGCGTATGTTGTATGACGAAGGCGTGTTCGTCAACGCTTTTATCTCGCCTGCCACTCCTCCGGGCATGCAGATGCTACGCACCAGCTATATGGCCACTCACCAGCGCGAGCATTTAGATTTTATCATTGACAAGTTTTTGGTTGTGGGGAAACGCCTCGGCCTGCTCCACGCCCATGCCGGATAGTCGCGTTTTTACGGTAAATAATCACTCGGTGAGTTCCTATTGTTGAGGCAGGCACATTAATATCTCTTGCGAATACCGAAACTTTCGGTATAACTTTAACATTTACGCAGGTATTATTAACCCAAAATTGTCATTAGAAACTGAAGATAGGTGGGGAATTCATGTTATTGGTACTCATCCAAAGCCCTGTAAACC
>JANWXI010000137.1 GCA_025057415.1 Chitinophagales bacterium | reverse complement strand
GGGGTCGGGCTGGTTACGGGGTACGCTTCGCTCCCGTGCTCCACTGCGTTACGCACCGCTCACTCCGTTCGCGCCCTTCACATCCCTCACCCGGCTATCCGCAATCATACAACTTTCCGGTATCGGCATATTTGCCGGTAGTACTCATTACGCAAAACCGTCCTAAACACCAACCCGCCGTTTGCGATTATACGATTACCTTCTTTCGGCAACGGCTGTGTAATATGCCGGCATCGTGTATATTCGCACCCTCAAATCTTTCCGAATGGCTAAGGAAGAATTAGAAAACCAGACAGAAGAATTAGAAAACGAAGAAACCAAAACCGAAGAAACCGGCAGCGGCGCCCCCAAGAGCTTTGTAGATTTCATTGAGCAAAACTCGCGCTTGTTATCCATAGCCGGCGCTGCGCTCGCCCTGTTGATTGTCGGATTGCTGTTTTTCTTCTTGTACTACATGCCCAATCGGGAGCTAAAGGCGCAAAACGATATATACATGGCACAGTTTGCCTTTCATGCCGACTCCTTCGCACTTGCGCTCAACGGGCGCAACACACCGGGCGCTACTCCTTTTAAAGGTTTTCTGCAGGTAGCAGATGAATACAGCTTCACAAAAACCGGCAAGTTGGCGCGATACTACGCCGGTATCTGCTACCTACGTCTCAAAAAATATCAGGAAGCCATAGGCCAGTTAGAAAAAGCAAACCCCAAAGACCCACTGGTGGGTGCAGCCCGCCTGAACGCCTTAGGCGACGCTTACGCCGGCTTAGGCAAATTGGAAGATGCCGTGCGCTACTACGAAAAAGCCGCCGGCTACTCCGACAATGAACAATACACGCCCTACTACCTGTTCAAAACCGGTCTGGCTTACGAAAAGCTCGGCAAAAAAGAAGATGCCCTCAAATGTTATCAGCGCATCAAAGATAACTACCCCAACAGCGATGAGGGTCGCGACATACAGAAATACATCGCCCGCGCCGGCGGTTGACACTATACATATTTGCCCGCAATGTTCGCTTCACCGCCCGCATTTCAATAGTGATTGCACCATGATGTAAGGGCAGTAACGGCAAAAAACTCTACCTTGGATTTACACAGCTCGCGGTTCAACACTACGGTATATGTACAACAACAAAAATCGCCCCCGCAAGTCCGATACCACCGACACGTTGAAATTCAAACGCGTGGCGCTTATCGTTTCTGAATATCACAGCGAAATTACCTTCGCACTGCGCGATGCCGCCCGCGATGCGCTGATTAGTCGCGGCATCATCGGACAAAACATCCCGGTATATTACGTGCCGGGCGCTTACGAACTTCCCCTTGCTGCGCGCTGGGCGCTAACCCATATTAACCCCGATGCCGTTGTATGCCTCGGTTGCGTGATTAAAGGCGAAACCGACCACAATGTTTACATCAACCAAGCCGTAGCCGGTGAACTGCTGCGGCTGAGCACCGAAACGGGCATTCCGGTGCTCTATGGCGTGCTCACTACTTACAACCTTGAGCAGGCGCAGGACCGCGCCGGCGGAGCACACGGCAACAAAGGCGCTGAATGTGCCCATGCCGCCGTGGATATGATACTGCTGCACGATGAAATGTACCGGCAGGGAAACAACTCCATCCCTAATACCAAACATACATGAAGCTACACACCATCCCCACCGGGTATTTCAAATTAGACGGTGGCGCCATGTTTGGCGTAGTGCCCAAAACCTTGTGGCAAAAACTCAACCCGCCCGATGCGAACAACCTCTGCACCTGGGCTATGCGCTGCCTGTTGATTGAAGACGGCTCTCAGCTCATCCTGATTGATTGCGGCATTGGCAATAAACAAAGCGAAAAATTTTTCAGCTACTACGAGCCGCATGGCGATGACACACTACATAAATCGCTGCAGGCGCTGGGCTACGATACCGGAGATATTACAGACGTCATCCTCACCCACCTGCATTTTGACCATTGCGGCGGTGCGGTAAGCCGCCAGGGCGATAAACTAATCCCTACCTTTCGCAACGCTACGTATTGGACGCACCCCAAACACTGGGAATGGGCAACCCACCCTAATGCGCGCGAGCGCGCCTCATTTCTACCGGAGAACATCATGCCGCTTTGGGAAAGCGGGCAACTGAAATTTGCGGAGGCCGGCAGCCGCGAAGTACACCCGATGATTACCTTGCACACCGTGAGCGGTCACACAGAGAGCATGTTTATACCGCACATACAATACAAAGATTACACCGTGGTGTATTGTGCCGATTTGATACCCAGTATGGCACACCTGCCTCTGCCCTACGTAATGGCGTATGATGTACGCCCCCTACTCACCCTTGACGAAAAACAGGAACTACTCGCAAGCGCCCTTAAAGGCAATTACGTACTCTTCTTTGAACATGACCGCACCGTGGAGTGCTGCACCGTGCAACAAACCGAACGCGGCATCCGCGAAAAAGAGAGTTTCAAGCTATCTTCGCTCGGGTAATTTTTGTTACCGTGCAATGCTGACAAAGCACGGCAAAGTTTGAACTGTGTTCCTAAATTGAAAATAGAAGCCCTTATAAAAAACGAAACCCGATAGTTTGAATTACTTCAGGGACCACCGGCAACAAGATAACACATATTTTAATTTAAATGGCAAATAAAAGTTTTAGTGAAATTTCAGGACTTTGAAAGTATAATGTCAACCGCCATAATGAGCCGCTATAAAACGGCTTGTGGCGGCAATAGCAAAAAAGCGATGACACTTTACCGAAAAAACCTGCAACTATCACAGGAAATTTTTACGGTTATCAGTTGCTTTGAAATTGCTCTTGTGAAAATTTTATTCAAAAAAACATTTCATACAGTTTCTTTGGATTTCGGACGACACGACTATAGGCAGACACCAACACAACAGGTAGTATGAGCTTAAACGTAAGCTTGGGTACAGTGCTTCGTTGGACAATTTTCGCATATTTGAACTGTGTTGCTGCATAGATAGTGTGGTGCTAAATTGCCCCGCCATTTTAAACCCCGAACCGTTATATGACCATACGCGACATTACCGACTACCTGGAGACCCTTGCGCCTGCTTCCCTGCAGGAAAGTTACGACAACTGCGGTTTGCTCACCGGCAGCCACGATACGAAACTCAAAGGCATTCTCGTCACTCTCGACTGTACCGAAGAGGTGGTTGATGAAGCCATCCGCCACCGCTGTAACCTCATTGTAGCACACCACCCCATCATTTTCAAAGGTTTAAAACGTCTGACGGGCGCCTCTTACACAGAGCGCGCGGTAATCAAAGCTATTAAAAACGACATTGCCATTTACGCCATCCACACAAACCTTGACAACGTCCGCCAAGGAGTAAATGCCGAAATAGCCGGGCGCATCGGGTTGCAGCGATGCAGCGTGCTGTTGCCCAAAGAAGGCACCCTTTGCAAATTATATACTTTCATTCCCGTAAAGGATTTCGCCCGGGTGGCGGCTGAAGTGTTTAAAGCCGGGGCCGGGCACATCGGCAATTACAGCGAAACCAGTTTCCGCACCCTCGGCACCGGTACATTCAGGGGTAATGAAAACACAAACCCCGCCATCGGGCAGCGCGGTGTGCTGGAGGAAGTAGAGGAAGTAAAATTTGAAACCATCTTCCCCGCCTACCTGCAACACAAAGTAGTGGCGGCATTGCTGCGCGCCCATCCTTACGAAGAAGTGGCGTACGACGTTGTTCCCCTTAAAAATACCCACGCGGGTATCGGCAGCGGCCTGATAGGTGATTTGCCAAAACCCATGGAGGAATTGCTCTTTCTTAAAAAGCTGAAAAAACAAATGCAAGCCGCCTGCATACGCCACACCGCCCTGCGGGGTAAACCTGTGCAAAGAGTAGCTGTATGCGGCGGGGCGGGTAGTTTTCTGCTCAAAACGGCACTAACAGCCGGAGCAGATGTGTTTATAACGGCCGATTTTAAATACCACGAATTCTTTGATGCCGAAAACCGCCTAATAATTGCCGATATCGGCCACTACGAGAGTGAGCAGTTTACACGAGACCGAATAGCCGCCCTTATTTCGGAAAAATTTCCTAATATTGCGCCCCTCATTTCAAAAATTAACACCAACCCGGTTCATTACTTATAATCCAAACCATGGCAACAAAAGAAATTTCGGTAGAGGAAAAACTGCATCAACTCTGGGAGCTTCAGCAAATTGACTCCAAAATCGACAAAATTCAAATCCTCAAAGGGGAACTGCCCATGGAGGTAAAAGACCTGGAAGATGAAATAGAGGGTCTCAACACCCGTATTCAAAACCTTCAGGCAGAGCTAACCCAGTTAGAAGAAGAAATCAACAATCGCAAAAACGCCAAGGCCATGGCCAAGGAGTTGATAGCCCGTTATGAAAAGCAGCAGAATAACGTAAAGAACAACCGCGAATACGAAGCCCTCTCAAAAGAGATTGAGCTTCAAAAATTGGAAATCCAACTCTGCGATAAAAAGATTAACGATGCCAACAATAAAATTACGGCTACACAAGCGCTCATAGATAGTACCGAAACCCAACTCAAGGAGCGTGAAAAAAACCTCAAAGCCAAAAAGAAAGAGTTAGAAAAAATCATAGAAGAAACCGAGAAAGAAGAGGCGGAACTGCAAAAAGAGAGCGCCCGGCAATCCAAAAAAGTAGAAGAGCGTTTGCTCAAGTGGTATAACCGCATCCGCGGGGCTTACAAAAACGGGCTTGCGGTGGTACCGGTTATTCGCGATGCCTGCGGCGGTTGCTTTGCCAAAATACCTCCTCAGCGCCAGAGTGAAATTCGCCAGCGCAAACGCATCATCACCTGCGAGCACTGCGGTCGTATTCTGGTCTCGTGGGATAACAAAGAGTCCAAAAACTGATTTTCTGCAAAATTTTCTTGCTATTTTCTGCCGTACATAATCCGGCCCTCTTGGAATTTTGTGATTCACCGAAACTACTAAATCCCGGCTATATCTGATGTTATCAGGCAGCCCGCAATCGTTTTTCGGCAACTTTATCCATGCGTTTTTCTACAAATTCGCGGGTTACGTGGAACTGCTTCACCGGTTTGGAAGGTAGTTCAAACATAGAGTCGTTCATGATGGTTTCGCAGATAGAGCGCAGCCCACGGGCGCCCAGTTTGTAATCAATAGCTTTTTGAACGATATAATCTATGGCATCATCGTCAATGATAAGCTGAATGCCATCGGCTTTAAAGATTTTTTTGTATTGTTTCAGAAGTGCATTTTTGGGTTCAGTGAGTATAGCACGCAAGGCGCTGGCGTCCAAGGGGTCGAGGTGGACAAGCACCGGCAGGCGGCCGATCAGCTCGGGAATGAGACCGTAGGCACGCAGGTCGTGTGGGGCTAAATATTTTAGGAAATTAGTAGTGTCCACATGCTCCCGCTCGCTGCGCTTTTTAAAACCGACTTTGTTTTGATTCATGCGTGCAGCAATGATGCGGTCTATTCCCTCAAAGGCCCCTCCGCAGATGAACAGGATGTTAGAGGTATCCACTTTTACCATTTTCTGTTCGGGATGCTTGCGGCCTCCGTATGGGGGTACTAAAACTTCGGTCCCTTCTAACAGTTTCAGCAGGGCCTGCTGTACTCCTTCTCCGCTAACATCGCGGGTAATTGAGGGGTTATCGCCTTTACGGGCTATTTTGTCAATTTCATCAATGTAAACGATACCGTGCTGAGCAGCATTTACATCATAGTTGCAAACCTGTAACAGCCGCGACAAAATACTCTCAACATCTTCGCCCACATAACCGGCCTCGGTAAATACGGTGGCATCCACAATTGTAAAAGGCACGTTCAGAAATTTGGCAATGGTACGCGCCAGCAAAGTTTTGCCCGTACCGGTTTGCCCCACCATCAGGATGTTGCTTTTTTCTATCTCAACATCATCATTTTTAGATTGGTTAAGGCGTTTATAGTGATTATAAACAGCTACGCTCAGGTATTTCTTGGCTTCGTCTTGCCCCACAACATATTCGTCCAGGAATCGTTTGATCTCGACAGGTTTTATGGTTTGCGGCAGATTAAACTGAAATTTTCTTTGCTTTTGGAACAGTTCTTCGTCAATAATTTGTTGTGCCTGCTGTACACAGTTTTCGCAAATGTGCCCTTCAATGCCCGAAATGAGTAATTGTGTGTCGCGCTTTTTGCGACCACAGAAGGAACAACTTGGCTCTTGTTCTTTTTTTGATGCCATATACCCAGGCAGCTTTTATATTAGGTGCAAATTAACGGGGTTTTGTTGCGTATTACAAATGTGAAAAATGTTAAATGTGTTTCGGAGTACATTTGTCTTATGCATCAGTGGAAAGAACTGCATTACTGAGGTGTTAAGGGTCACATAGGGTTATTCTGCATCTTTCTTCAATTCAAGTTCTTTGGTGCGTAAGGTGCGGTTGTAATAGATGCTGGCGT
The DNA here is from genome assembly GCA_025057415.1 of Chitinophagales bacterium. GTDB lineage: Bacteria > Bacteroidota > Bacteroidia > Chitinophagales > LD1 > Bog-950. Next base: position 531 of record JANWXI010000137.1, on the reverse strand, counting down.
TGATTTCGTATCCAATTAACAGTACAAACGAGTTTACGTTGAGCCAAATCATCAGCAGCATCACGGTACCGATAGAGCCGAACACTACGTTTAATTTGTTGAAATTGCTTACCCAGTACGAAAAACCCACCGAAACCAGCAGCGAGAGAAGTGTTGCCACAGTGGCGCCTGCCGAAATAAAGCGGTACTTTTTGCGTGTGGCGGGTCCGTAATAGTATATCAGCGACAATCCGAAAAAGAAGGTGAGTATCAACAACCCATAGCGGAGCAACAGTAGCCCCAGCGCTGCCATTCGGCTTTTTATCCCAAGCCATTTAAACAGCAACCCGAATATTTCCTGACCTGCCACAATCAACACTACCGAAAGCAAAAAAAGCAGCATCAGTAAAAATGTAATTTGCAATGCCACAATCCGGCTCTGTATCGGATTACGTCTGCGATAGTGTTCGTAGTTTTTGTCAAATGAGCTCATCATGGCCATAACCCCATCGCTGGTGAGCATAATCACCATCACCATAGAGCCGATAAGAA
>JANWXI010000136.1 GCA_025057415.1 Chitinophagales bacterium | reverse complement strand
GTGAGGTACGAGCGCGCCGCCGCAGGGGCACCCCCAAAAAAATACATGAACATGATTTGTGTTTCGCTTATTGGCGTGTGGTCAGTTATCAGGTTGTGAGGGTGAGGCACTCGCGCGCATAAGGCGGTCGTTGATGGCGCGGCCTAAGCCAACATCGGGAAAGCGGACGGCATATATGACCGGCACATCGCTTTTGTCTAACTGGCGCATGGCGCTGAATAATTTTTTGGCGGCTTCGGTTAAATCACCCGCGGGCGAAAGGATAATTTGCCTGTGGGCAGGAATGTGGGGCAGTGCGTGTTGAAATACGATGTAGCCGGCATTTGTATCGGGTGCTTCATCGGGTGAGTTTATGAAATGGAGCGGCTTGCGCGGTGCGTAGTGATGTTGCAGCATGCCGGGAGCGCGCGGGTCAGATGACCTCTGGAGGTCTAACGTAACACTGCCTGTTACTTTTTCTATGTCCTCTACCGATAATCCGCCCAGGCGATACACGGTTACACGGTCATTTTGGAACCCCACGATGGTGCTTTCGATGCCGATGTCGGTGGCGCCACCGTCTAAAATGTACGGTATTCGCCCGTGCAACTGATCGTAAACATGATATGATGTAGTGGGGCTTATGTAACCAAAAGGGTTTGCGCTGGGCGCTGCAAGAGGGAAATCAATCTTGCGGAGCAATTCAAGCGTGAGCGGATGATTGGGAACACGTATGGCAACGGTGTCTAATCCGGAGGTGACTACATAGGGTATGACAGGTTTTTTGGGCAATAAAACAGTGAGCGGGCCGGGGGAAAATTTTTCCAGTAAAGCTGCGGCAGCATCGGGGATGGTTTCAACATACCTTGAGATGGCTTCGCGGTGATGTACGTGTACGATGAGCGGATCAAAGTGGGGGCGGTTTTTGACTTTGAAAATTTTGAGTACCGCGTCTTCGTTGAGTGCGTTGCCCGCCAGCCCATAGACAGTTTCGGTAGGTATACCGATCACTTCTCCGCGGCGCAGCCACACAGCCGCTTTGTCGGTAGAGGTATCTATTTCGGTTTGAAACATCGGGCAGGAGATCTACTTGAAGGCGTTGAGCCCGGTGATGTCTTGCCCGGTGATGAGCAGGTGAATATCGTGGGTGCCTTCGTAGGTGATGACGGTTTCTAAATTCATGAGATGGCGCATCACCGGATATTCGCCCGTGATGCCCATGCCCCCGAGTATCTGGCGCGCTTCGCGGGCAACGTTGAGCGCCATTTCGCAACTGTTGCGTTTTGCCATGCTGATTTGGGCGGGTGTGGCGCGACCTTCATTTTTTAATACCCCAAGCCGCCACACCATCAGCTGCGCTTTGGTTATCTCAGTAATCATTTCTGCCAACTTCTTTTGCTGGAGCTGAAACTGCGCTATGGGTTTGCCGAATTGTATCCGTTCTTTCGCATAACGCAGAGCGGTGTCGTAACAATCGAGCGCAGCGCCTATGGCGCCCCAGGCAATTCCGTAACGGGCAGTGGAGAGACAGCTGAGCGGACCCTTGAGCCCTTCTACATTGGGGAGAAGGTTCTCTTTCGGTACTTTCACGTTGTTAAAGACAAGTTCACCGGTAATAGATGCCCGCAAGCTCCACTTGTTGTGCGTGGTGGGAGTAGAAAAGCCCTCCATTCCCCGCTCCACAATCAGTCCGCGGATTTTTCCCTCTTCGTTTTTTGCCCATACTACGGCAATATCGGCTATGGGAGAGTTGGTAATCCACATTTTAGCGCCGTTGAGCAAATAATAATCACCCTTGTCTTCAAAGCGGGTTTCCATACCCGCCGGATTGGAGCCGTGGTTTGGCTCGGTAAGCCCAAAACAGCCCACTATTTCACCTTTGCCTAAGCGGGGAAGATACTTTTTGCGTTGTTCTTCGCTGCCGTATTTGTAAATAGGATACATCACCAGCGAGCCCTGTACCGAAGCCGTGGAGCGGATACCGGAGTCGCAGCGTTCCAGTTCCTGCATGATGATGCCGTAGGCAATCTCATCTAAGCCGCCGCCTCCGTATTCGGCAGGAATGCTGGGTCCGTAAGCGCCTATTTCACCGAGTTCTTTTACAATGTGATGTGGAAACTCGGCACGTTGCGCGTAATCTTCTATGATGGGGCTGAGGTTTTTCTTTACGTAGTTTCGTATGCTTTCACGAATGAGCTTGTGCTCGGTAGTGAGGAGTTCGTCCACCAGGTAATAATCGTGACCGTTGTACAAATCGCTTCTCATGGCATATAGTATTTGAGGGCGAATGTAGCAATATTGCACACGCGATAACAAACACTTGTGTGTTTAGGGTTGTTTTGTATTTTGGCGAAAAATTTGCATCACGTATTAAAAACACCTGCTATGAAAAAGAATGTCTTTGTTTTCATTATTGTACTATCAGCCCTGCTGCTCACATTGGCTTTTGTGCAAACCCAGGAGCGCCAGAAAGATAAAATTGAACGCATATGGTACAATCAGGAGAAAACCAGCAAAATTCAAATCTACCTCGCTAAAGACGGGAAGTTTTACGGCAAAATCGTGTGGCTGAGCGAGCCAAACGACCCTGAAACAAAACAACCAAAGCTGGACAAAAACAACCCCGACCCTGCCAGACGCAACGACCCTGTTCTTGGAATGATTAACCTGCGCGGGTATTCACTCAGCAAAACTGACCCGAATGTTTATGAAGGCGGCACGATTTACGATCCACGCAACGGCAAAACCTACTGTGGAAAAATAACTTACAAAGGCAACACGCTCGATCTGCGCGGCTACATTTGTAATTTCCCTATCCTAGGCCGCACAAACACCTGGACGCTCGCAGAGTAAACGCAATTGTTGCTGCCATGAATTTCACCTGTTAGGTTCAGTTGATATAAACTTTTATTATTTTTCAAAAAGGGCGAAACACTTCGCCCTTTATATTTTACATATAGTTTCAACTTTTCTTTGTACCGTTGCCGATAATGGATTTACTCAGACAATATTATTACCGACTGCTCACCTTAAAGGCATACATAGACACTTGGGGTGCTGTTGAGGGCTTGAGAATTTACTTCGCCATACGCCGCAAAGGCGACACATACATCAAAGTTACCATACCGGATTATCCGCACCCGGTTTTTCTTCGCCCGGGCACTTCTGATGTGTACGCTTTTGAACACGTATTTGCACATCGCTGCTACCACACGCCTCAGGTAAACCCACAAAACGTATCTGTAGTCATTGACGGAGGCGCTAACGCCGGATACAGCGCCGTGTATTTTGCCGTACAATATCCGAAAGCGCGCGTCATTTCCATAGAGCCGAGTGATGCTAACTGTCAACTCATCCGCCTCAACATACAAGGTTACCCAAACATCGAATTAGTTCATTCTGCTTTGTGGAAGTCCGATACGTATCTGAAAATTACAAACCACGATGTCAGCTACTGGGCTTTCACCGTGTCGGAGACCATAGCGGACGACCCCGCCGGCTTTCGTGCTGTGTCGCTGAAACATATTATTGATAAATATAATATTAAATCCATCGATGTTTTAAAGCTGGACATAGAGGGTTCTGAGCTGGAGTTATTTGACGCTGATCCTCACGAGTGGCTGCGCATCACCCGTGTACTGATTGTAGAACTACACGAACGGTTAAAGCCCGGCTGCGAAGCAGCTTTCCTGAATGCCATCGGGCGATATGCCCACTCCCGTACCCGCTCGGGTGAAAACGAAGTGGTCATCTTTCACCACAGCGAAATGGAGCGTGCAATCGCGTAAACAGAATATATAAAAGTAAAAACTGTGCCTGTAGCGGGTATGTACACCTACTCCACTTTCCTCACCCCCACTACAAAATAGTTCGTTTCGCCCTGCCAGGGCATGGCTTTGATTTTCTCTTCGTAACTCAAAACAACCCGCTGTCCCTCGTATTGGCGCAGGGTATCAGCCATGGCAGCATCCTTCACCGAGAAATACCAGATTTGATTAGCAGGTGCTGTATTGGGTATGTTTCCCATGCCGCCCATGTTGAGCTCTCCCTCATACGTTTTAAGAATGTACCCGCGTTTGCTGAGCTTGGTGAGCACACCGGCACGGGTACCCTCGCTGTAGGTATAGTTGCATACCAGCAACGTAATGGCAACCCCCGTTACGATTACCCCCAGCAATATGAACAGCACTTTTTTGATTACAGGCATAATGCTTTATTTGGTGCAGTTGATGTAATGATATGTGATGTATTTTGTTTCAAGAGCCGGTGCGGGTGTCAGAAATGTACGTATGCTTTTAATCAGATAATCGTTCTTATCGGGGTAATGTGCAAATTGAATGCGCAAAGTGTCTTTTGCAGGCAGTGAAATGATGTATATACTGTCGGGCAATGAAGCATCCGATTTGCCCATAAGAGGCGAGTAACTCAGGTTTAGGTAATCCACATCATAGGCATTGATGGCTTTGCTCATAAAAAACACGTATGCCATATCTTGTGTGGAGCCATTGAAACGTTTACCCGTTGCGCGGTTACTGTTGTTGAAATCAAAACTGTACGCCACCGTTCCCGATGATGAGGCGATTGTCCACGCCTCTGGCTGACCGCCTGCAGTGTGCTGCACGCTGATGTTTTCTGTGCTCAACACATTACCGGAATAGTCAAAATATTTTTTGATGCCGCTGCCGATGTAGCGCCCCATCGCTAAACTGGCTTCTAAAGTCGCTACAAGCGTGTCGTTGCGATCGCGCGTCCATACGTAGAGCGAGTCGGCCTTGTAAGCCACACTGTCGCGTGTTAAATCGGGGTGGGTGATAGATTTTATGCGCCCGTCATCGTAGTAGGAATAAACCGAGGGGCGTGGAGTGGAGCTCCCGTCAGAAATGGTCATTCTGCCCAACTGGCATGTCCGTTCTTTTTTATCGCAACCCGCAAGCAGCATGAGCAGCATAGCTGCAAGTAACGAGTTATAATTATTTTTCTTCACAAGTTACGCGTTGATTTTTATTAAAGTATTGCTGGTAAAACTCATCACCTTCTTTGCTGATGCAATATCTGAATGAGTACGTGGGTTCTGTTTGGGAGCAGTTAAAGCCGGCTCCTTTGGCAGCAGTAATGGCTGCCTGATAGGAGTTCTTGTTTTCAAAACTGTCGCTGCAGAGAAGTTGTGTAAACGTGTTGTTTCCTACTTTAATCGAGCAGTTCACACATTCATTGTAGCAGTGGTAACACTTTTTACAGGAGTTAAAAGCCGCAACCAAAACCCCGGCAACTAACAATGCCATCAATACAGTACGCATACATTCATTTAATGTTTGGTAAAAATAGCAATTTACAGATAACCGGAAATATGCGTTTTGTGTATAAATATAGCGATGATCACAGCGTAAGACCGGGTATTTGATTTACCGGCTCTGCTTGCTTATACCCGCTTACAGCGTAAGGCATTTCAAAGCGCCGGTAAAAATCTGCAAGTGTTTGCACCAGCGGGTTAAATACGGGTGTATTCTCGCTTAGCTCACCGCGCTGTATTTTTTGTTTGAAGTGTGTCAGGTCAGTAACGTGCACAGTTCCGTTTTCGCGGTAAGCGATGTTCCAGCGATTAAAGAAATCTACACGATAACGGCTGCCGGCATCACGCACAAAGTGCATCATGCTGTCAATAGAGCAGCCGCTTACAGCAACCTCACGCTCATCGGCAGCGAAGACCACAAACAGGTTGTGGAGCAATGTGCCGCAACCCTTCACAGGCGCCTGGTGTGCAGTCCATGTACTTACAAAGCGGTTTATATCACCGCGCAGCGCTTCTGCCTCATGAGGTAAAAGCAGCCGGCTACCGGTAAATACCCAAACTCTGCTCTCCGGAGCGAGTGTCTCAAAAAGATTTTCCATATTCGTTTTATCCGTTCAGCGCCAGTTTAACCGCTTCTGCTGCTTCTTTAAGCAGGATAGCTCCGCGTACTTTCAGTCCGCTATCGTCTATAATCTTTTTCCCCTCCTCAGCATTGGTACCCTGCAGGCGCACAATGATAGGCACCGGTATGCTGCCGATAGATTTGTAAGCATCCACAATGCCCTGCGCCACCCGGTCGCAGCGAACAATACCGCCAAAAATATTCACCAAAATCGCTTTTACGTTCGGGTCTTTCAGAATAATCCTGAATGCCTTCTCCACGCGCTCAGCATTGGCAGTACCGCCTACATCCAAAAAATTAGCCGGCTCTCCGCCGCTCAGTTTAATCATATCCATAGTAGCCATGGCAAGCCCTGCGCCATTCACCATACATCCCACGTTACCGTCTAACTTCACATAATTCAGGTCGGCTTCCTCAGCTTCAATCTCTATGGGGTCTTGCTCGTTTTTGTCTTTCAGCGCTTCCAGTTCAGGGTGGCGGTACAAAGCGTTATCGTCCAGCGAAATTTTTCCATCCACGGCAATGATGCGGTTATCGCTGGTTTTAAGACACGGGTTTATTTCCACCAGCGTTGCATCGCACCCGATGTACGTATCATACACGGCGCGTACAAACTTCACCATGTCTTTAAATGCCTGTCCGCTAAGCCCAAGGTTAAACGCTATCTTGCGGCATTGAAAATCCTGCAAACCCACTTTAGGGTCCACCCATTCCTTAAACACTTTCTCGGGAGTGCGCTCGGCTACTTCTTCTATATCCATTCCACCCTCCGCGCTATAAATAAACACGTTCATTCCTTTGGCGCGGTCGAGCAGAAGTGACAAATAATATTCTTTCGGTTCTGCCTCGCCCGGGTAATAAACGTCCTGCGCTATTAGTACTTTGTTAACCCTGCGCCCGGCGGGGCCGGTTTGCTTCGTCACAAGAATATTTCCTAAAATGTTAGTGGCAATCTCCTTCACCTGCTCGTGATTTTTAGCGAGCTGCACACCGCGTTGCTCCGTGCCTTTAATCGTCCCTTTACCGCGCCCTCCGGCGTGTATCTGGCTTTTTACCACCACCCAGTCGCTGTTGTAAAGCTTCTTCAGTTCCTGCGCTGCTGCCACAGCTTGCTCCGGCGTTTCCGCCACAATCCCCTCCTGTATGGCAGCTCCGTACCTCTTCAAAAGCTCCTTGGCTTGATACTCGTGTAAATTCATGCAAGTGTTTTTGCGACTGGCGAAAGTAAGCCGGCGCACGAATAAAACAAACCACCGCCACGCATTATAGCGCCATGTTCACAAATTAAGTAATACGTCAGTTGCGGGGTTCTCAACTGGCATCTGTAACTATCCGAGACAACTGTTTAATTTTTTTGTTTTTGGGGGTGCCCCCGCTGCTTCACTCCGCATAGCTGCGCTTCGCAGCGGGGTCGGGCTGGTTACGGGGTACGCT
>JANWXI010000135.1 GCA_025057415.1 Chitinophagales bacterium | reverse complement strand
GATAAAGCCACAACATCAATTACTACAACACAGCAGCTCAATATTCTTACCACCATACTATTCATAATCAAAATCACCTATTCACACACACTATCTACTCCAACACCACTGAGCCAAATCCTGCTGAATGAATACTATTTAATCACTCGCTTAAAAACTCGCGCTATGGTTTACATTTGCTGCCGGTTTAAATTGTCAAGCCATGTTTGTTTCACTTCAGGAAAAGCTCGAGAATGCGTTTAAAACACTTCGCGGCCACCACAAACTCACCGAACTAAACATTGCCGAGACCGTCAAAGAAATACGCAAAGCTTTGATGGCGGCCGACGTAAACTACAAAATCGCCAAGGAGTTTACAGATAAAGTAAAAGAAAAAGCCCTCGGACAAAACGTACTGACTGCCGTACAACCCGGGCAGTTAATGGTAAAAATCGTATATGATGAACTCACACAGCTCATGGGCGGCAAGTCAGCCGACCTGAACCTGAAAGGCAACCCGGCAGTTGTACTCGTAGCGGGGTTGCAGGGGTCCGGTAAAACCACCTTCACCCACAAACTGGCTTATTACCTAAAAACACAAAAATACAAACGTCCGCTCATGGTAGCAGCCGATGTTTACCGCCCGGCTGCCATTGACCAACTCATCATACTGGGCGAAAAAATCAATGTGCCCGTCTATCACGAAAAAGAAAACAAAGACCCTGTACAGATTGCACTAAACGGCATGGCTCACGCGCGGCAAATGGGCTTAGACCTTGTAATAATTGACACCGCCGGCCGCCTGGCCGTGGATGAAGAAATGATGCAGGAAATTGCCCAGATAAAAGCCGCCGTGCAACCCAGCGAAATACTCTTTGTGGTGGACAGCATGACCGGCCAGGATGCCGTTAACACAGCCAAGGCATTCAACGACCGCCTCGATTTTGACGGTGTGGTGCTCACCAAGCTTGACGGTGACACCCGCGGCGGAGCCGCGCTCACCATCACTTATACCGTAGGCAAACCCATCAAGTTTGTCTCTACCGGTGAAAAATTCGATACGCTGGATGTTTTTCACCCTGACCGCATGGCTTCGCGCATCCTCGGCATGGGCGACATCGTAACCTTCGTTGAAAAAGCCCAGCAACAGTATGATGAGAAAAAAGCCCGCGAGCTGGATGAAAAAATCCGCAAAGACAAGTTTAACTTCAACGACTTCATGGCGCAACTGCAGCAAATCAAAAAAATGGGCAACGCCAAAGACCTGCTCGCCATGATTCCGGGCGTAAGCAAAGCCATTAAAGATATTGAAATCAGCAACGACTCTTTCAAAAAAGTAGAAGCCATCATTTATTCCATGACCCCGGCCGAGCGCGAAAACCCCGACCTGCTCGATGGCAAACGCAAAATGCGCATCGCTAAAGGCAGCGGCAATTCCATTCAGGAAGTAAACCAGTTTATTCGCCAGTTTGAAGAGATGAAACGCGCTATGAAAAGTTTTCAAAAACTGAACGCAGCCGGCAGAATGATTAAAGGGTTTAAACGATAAACGCTCCGCTATCCCTTGGAAAAAGTCCGCGTATTTATGTAAAGAAATATCACAACATTCAGCGACAAGCATTAACATTACTGCAAACTCAATGCAATGAAATTTGCCTTAATCGGTTACGGAAAAATGGGGAAGGAGATAGAGCAGGTAATTCGCGATACCGCAGCGGGTGAGGTGATACTGAAAGTTACGGAAGAAACTGCCGATACGCTTACGGCACAAAACCTGCGGCAATGCGATGTTGCCATTGAATTTACCCAACCCGATGCGGCTGTGGAGAATATTTTCCGTTGTTTGGATGCGGGTGTTCCGGTGGTAGTGGGCACTACCGGATGGTTCAGCCGCCTGGAGGAAGTAAAGGCAAAATGCAATGAGTGTCACGGCGCGGTTTTTTACTCGCCCAACTTCAGCATAGGTGTGAATATCTTTTGGGCATTGAGCCGCAAACTGGCGCAACTCATCAACATACAGCCGCAGTATAAAATACATATTACCGAAATTCATCATACCGAAAAGAAAGACGCCCCCAGCGGCACTGCCGTTAAAACAGCAGAGATACTTCTGGAAGAGCTTCAGCGTTACAAACAATGGCAATTATGCGATGAGAGCGCCCTCGCAGCGCCTGATGTCATTCCGGTTACTGCGCTGCGTCAACCCCAGGTGCCCGGTACGCACACCCTCACGGTTTCTTCGGGTATAGACCAGATTACCCTTACGCACGAAGCCAAAAGCCGCAGGGGCTTTGCCGAAGGCGCTGTGCTGGCGGCTAAGTGGCTTGTGGGCAAAAAGGGCGTATTCGAAATGAAAGACATGTTGCATATTTAATGTATTTGCACCCGGCATGACTATCTCTATCGTAGTGGCAATCAGCGAGAACCGCGCCATTGGCGCGCGGGGGAATTTACTGTGGCGTCTGCCGGCTGATATGAAACGTTTTCGGGAAATCACCTCAGGTCATCACGTGCTGATGGGGCGCAAGACCTACGAAAGTATTCCTGAAAGATACCGGCCTCTTCCGCACAGAGTCAACCTTGTGGTAACCAAGCAACGCGAATACAAAGCGCCGGGATGTGTTGTAGTTGCCTCTGTGGAAGAAGGCATCGCGCATGCCCGCGCGACAGGCGAAACCGAATTGATGATAATAGGAGGAGCCGAAATTTACAGGCAGTGCTTGCCCATGGCGCAAAAAATCTACCTCACTACCGTGCATCATCGTTTTGACGATGCAGATGCTTTTTTCCCTCCGCTCGGGGATGAATGGAAAAAGGTGAGCGCCCAGGCGTTTGCACCTGACGAGCAGCATCGCTATGCCTATACATTTTCGGAATGGGTAAAAAAGAACAGCGCATCCGATGTCGTTTCGGCATAAATCAATTGACTACTACACCGGTGCCCGTGTGAAGTTACCTTAAGTTTCAGGTGCAACGCCTTTTGAAAGCATTTTGTCAGGTAGTACTTTTTCATTATGTATTTCGTATCACAGATTAAAGGCAGGGAGTTTTCGTTATATTTTGAATGTTGGGATGTGTAACAGTATCGGAAAGCATATTGTCTGTTATGACGCAAAGTAGATGTTGGCGGGAGTGCCTCCTCTATTTAATGTATTAGTTTAGATTTCATCTGACAGTTTGGTTGTAAATTTGAGTTTTAAATTAAATTCCATATCACTATAAATTGTCAAAAATGAACACCGAAACAAAGCTAATCAAAACAAATGCCTTTCGCATAAAAATGTATAATTCCATAGAAGATTTGCAAAATGATTTAGATGAATGGACAGCGGCCTACAACGAAGAAAGAACCCATATCGGAAAATATTGTTTTGGAAAACTCCCATGCAAACCTTTAAAGATTCCCTATATTTAGCTAAAGAAAAGAAGCTCGAAACAAAATTTTCAAACCATTAAAAACACCACAACTGTCAGATTAAGTCATAACTATTACATATCAACGACCCGAGTGATGCTTGATTAAACATTTAATTATATCGCTATTTTATCGTGTAATTTCGTATTACTTCAAAGTTTGCTTCTAAGCGTTTAATACCCTCTGTTTAACAGGATGATAGATTATGTTTATACAACAAAACCGCAATGGTATTAAGCATCTGCAGTATTACAAATGATACTCTGATTTATTTTGTTTAAGCACAGGTTTTTCTTGCGTATGATTTAAAAACCGCGATAATTTTATTAGTATCGCTTTTGATTTAGCGCATGTACTATTTTTTTAATTTAAAATAAATCACATTCATCAATAGTAAAACGATACCCTACACCATACTGATTAGCCAATAGTTTTAATTGTAAATCGTTCTTTTTGGTTTGATAAACCAGCCGCTGAGTAATGCCGGTTAATGTAAATATGCTTCCCGTAATGCTCAAGGTAATACCCGCTGTCCTGCGGACAGCGTAATCAGAGGCATCGGTATCTAACGAAGCCAGCAATGTTCCGCATCCTGACAACAACATACCGGCAGCAATCATGCCCGTGCCTGCGTGCCCCAGCTTACGGATGTGTTTTATCTGATGCGAAATGTATGCATAAGTTGAAAGGGTATCTTTAGGTGCTTTGTATTGAGATGTGTCCACAAAAAGATTTAAAGCGGCTTTCTCTTTAGATACAAACCCGCTTCCACACATTCTCTCTATTTCGCTCAGTTTCGCCAGATACTTTCTCTGACTGATAAAGCCATTCACATACTTAAAATTTGCAGAGCGTAACTCGCGTGTACATTCGGTATTTGTGCCGTTTTACTGAGCGCAGACCAATATATGGGCAAGTAAAACAAGAGTAAGCAGAACAGCTCTTCCCGGTAATGTTTTTAATTTGAGCACGGGGGAGTGTTTTATGTTCATACCATTAAGTTACATTCTCTTACTTCTTTTTTACTGCCTTCACAAAAGCTGACGGGTGCGACTGTAGCAGTATCATAAATTCGCGGCAAACGCTTATAGCGGTTCATTACTCCACATACGTGTGCTGCTCGGCATACAGTGCAGTAATCCGGTCGGCATACTTTTCGTAAATTACCTTGCGCTTCAATTTCATAGTAGGCGTGAGCTCTCCGCCCTCTACCGTCCATTCATGGTCTAACAAAGCGAATTTTTTAATCTGCTCCCACTTACCGAAGTTACTGTTGAGTTTATCGATCTCTTCGTTGATGAGGGCTTTAATCTTGTCATTGTCCACTATCTGCGCGTTGGTTTCCACCTGTATGCCCTGCTGCTTTGCCCAGTCGCGCAGGTTTACAAATGAAGGAACGATGAGGGCGCTCACGTATTTTTTATCGTCACCGCCTACGACCATAATTTGTTCAATGTAGCGGCTTTCTTTCATTTTCTCCTCTATCACCTGCGGGGCTACGTACTTACCCCCAGCGGTTTTAAATAATTCCTTCTTACGGTCGGTAATCTTGAGGAATTTTTTACCGTTGCGCTCGACCCAGGTGCCTATGTCACCGGTGTGGAACCAGCCGTCTTTAATGACTTCAGCCGTGAGGTCGGGGCGGTTGTAGTAGCCCTTCATAATATTGGGTCCGCGGGCAAGTATCTCACCATCCTCGGCAATTTTTATTTCAACGCCAGGGATAGGAATACCCACGGTACCGATGCACCTTTCCTGTTCATCAATGCGGTTAACGCAAAGCACTGGAGCAGTTTCGGTTAAGCCGTAACCCTCAAGCACATTGATACCCGCAGCCGTAAACAGCTTTATCAAACGGGGCTGCATGGCCGCTGCACCGGTAACAATGAATTGCACACGCCCGCCAAGCGCCTCTAACCATTTGCTGAAAACCAATTTACGCGCTATGGCAAGCTGCAGCTTGTACCACAAACCCTTGCCGCCTCCGAGTTCGTACTGCAAACCCAGGTCAATGCTCCAGAAAAACAGTTTGCGTTTAAAGCCGGTCAACTCGTTTCCTTTCGCCATAATTTTTTCATACACCTTTTCTAAAAGGCGCGGCACGGTGGTAAAGCAGTACGGCTGAACTTCTTTGAGGTTTTCACCGATGGTATCTAAACTCTCTGCGTAATGAATATGAATACCGAAAGCTAAATAGCAGTAAAACACGATGCGCTCAAAGCTGTGGCAAAGCGGTAAAAAGCTGAGGGATTTTTCATTTTCGGTAAATGGCGTCACCTGTCGCACACTGTGAATGTTACTCACCATGTTTTTATGTGTGAGCATCACCCCTTTGGGATTGCCGGTGGTGCCGGATGTATAAATAATGGTGGCGAGGTCTTCTTCGCTCACTGCTTTTTTACGCTCCTCAATTACCTCTAAGTTGACTCCGGAGCTGGGAGGGAGAGCATCCCAAAAATAATTGGCACCCGTAATTCTGTCAAACGTGAAAATGCCTTTGAGGGTAGGTACGCGCCCGAGCAGCGGGCGTACTTTGTGCAGGATTGTTTCGTCTCCCACAAAAGCATATTGAATGCCGGCATCGTTAAAGATGAACTCGTAATCTTTTTCGGAGATGGTCGGGTACATCGGCACGCCGATGATGCCTAATTGCATACTCCCCAAATCGGTAAAATTCCACTCAGGTCGGTTGGTAGAGATGATAGCAATCTTATCGTCTTTTTGCAGCCCCAGGTTAATGAGCAGTTGGCTCACGCGGTTGCTGATGTCCTGCGTTTCGGCAAAAGTGTAGGTCTTCCACTGCTTATTAACCTTAGCCGAAATAAACGGAAGGTTACCTTGCTGCTGTACGCGCACGGTAAGAAAATCGAAGAGGCGTTTAACTTCCATGCTTTTAATATTAAGTTTAAAAAATATATGTTTATTATTTAATTAACTTACTGATGGCTTTAAATTCTTCGGTTCCGGCGGCATCGAGCAGCATAAACAGCGCCATTTCGGTGCTTGCGATAAATGCACCGCTCTGCCGCATTCGCTCTGTGGCAATGCGGTGATTTTGCTCCGTACGGGAGCCGATAGCATCGGCTGCCACGTGCACTTCGTAGCCGGCTGCCAGAGCATCCAGACAGGTTTTTAAAACGCAGATGTGCGCTTCTACTCCGGTCAACAGGAGTGATTTGATACCCGCATCGCGAAGTTGCTGCAACACCTGTTCACTTTGCAGGCAACTGAAACATACCTTTTCAATCACCTGCGGCGCGGGGGGCAGCTCTACTTCGGGGCAGGTGTTGCCGAGGCCTTTCGGATATTGCTCCGTGATAATCGTTTTAAGCCCCAGCAACGCAGCGCCTTTCAAAAGTTTATTGACATTGCCAAATACCTCATCCTTATTGTATATGACGGGCATCAAACGTTCCTGAACGTCAATCACAAGCAGGGCAGTTGTTTCTCGTTTTAATAATCCGATTTTGGGCATGGGTTGATTGGGTTGTCAAATATAGTATAATTTATATAGTGCAAACACCACTCCGGAACAGAACACCAAGTGGTGTGTTGATACGATAAAATTCTCTAAAGCGAGAGCTTACACCTGTTCAACTTAGTTGGCTGAGTATTGCTGTTGAAAATTACCCGAACGTTAATCTTTGGTGGAACGCTACACTGGTAAAGAAACTCATGGAATGATTTATGTAATGAAAATAATATATTAATTAATGTATATATCAGGTATAAACCGGGGAGCCGGATGTTGAGGTGTGTTTTTACAACATTCAAGTGTATAGGTGAGTAAGCTATACGATTATGCAATAGGAGTGAATTGTGCAGTTGCAGGATAGGCAGGTATGGTAAGTCGGGTGAGGGATGTGGAGGGCGCGAACGGAGTGAGCGGTGCGTAACGCAGTGGAGCACGGGAGCGAAGCGTACCCCGTAACAAGCCCGACCCC
>JANWXI010000134.1 GCA_025057415.1 Chitinophagales bacterium | reverse complement strand
TACGCTTCGCTCCCGTGCTCCACTGCGTTTCGCACCGCTCCCGATGGTCGCGCCCTACGCATCCCTCACCCGGGCAAACGCCCCGGCAGCCCTGATATTACGCAAAGCAGCACAGGTGGGCAAGTGTTGCCGCGATGATTTGTATAATGAATAAATTTAATGTAATAAGTGGATGTTTCGGGGCACGCGCCAAAGGCGCGCGCCCCGCACAAAACCACATTCCAATAAAATCTTAACCGCCCACTCTTGTTCTAATACTTCGACATACTCTTATCACACAAACTCTTTCCAAATAATCAAGATATACCATGAATGTAAAATTCAATGTGGTAACTAAACACCTGATTCAACAAAACGTTTATGCGGAATACAATATAGTATCCCGTGACAGATAAATAATAAGTCAAAACTCTTTTTTTACAAAAAATACAGAGGAAGTAACGCCAACTCCGCAATCTTTAAGAGACGGTTATTTTAGCAAAAAACTTTACTGCATGTCTCCCAAGGAGCGTACAACCCGATACGGGTGACCCTCTTATTAACTTTGAATAAAACGATGCGTGAAATTATGAGATTTTTATATATAATATTTTTACTATTTATAGTGTTGCCGGGCTTGCACGGGCAGTTTGTACCCTTAGGACCTGTGGGAGGTCCCAGCTACAATGCTGCTGCGCTCAAAAGCAACGGCACGGGCCAGATCCACTGTATCGCTTTTCATCCCGACTACCCCAAAACCAACCTGATACTTGCCGGATCTGTTTACGGAGGTTTGTGGAAATCTACCGATGGCGGCAATACATGGTCAATGGTTGATGCCGTTCAGCATTTAGAGGTCAACAGCGTGAACGATATTGCGATGAGTTACTCTGAGGGGAAAACCACCATTTACATAGCCACCGGCTCCAGCAACCGCCACTGGCCATGGGTACCGAGTTGTGGCGTGTACGTCTCTACCGATATGGGCGAATCTTTCACTCCCCTCTCTTCCTTTAATCGCCTGAATGGAGGTTTTCGGTTTGCTGCGCAAAAACTCGTAACCAAAATTGCCATTCACCCCACCGACTCGCGCATCCTGTTTATAGCCAGTTCCGATGGACTATACCGCAGCACAAATGCCGGCCGTACCTGGAAACTCGTGTTGCAGGAAGATGAGCCGGAGCCGGATTATATGACCAATTACAACGCGACTGAAACACCGGGTATTTTTTCTGTGGCTTTCAGCCCGTCTAACCCGCGGGTGATATACGCATCTGGTAAAGAAATCTATCGTTCATCGCGTGCAGGGGCCGAGGGAACTTTTTCGGCAATGCCCATTACCGATTTTGATGAAAACGCTCCGCGGTCGCAGTCCAGCGGCATGCCTTCGGTACAGTTGCAAACCCGGCACTTCAATTTCAAAGTAGTGTCACACAACGGTACTGATCACATTTTCTGCACCGCCCTTGCTGTTTATACCACCGAAGGAAACAAAAAAAATTATTACTACCGGGTTTATCATCACAACGGTAAACAATGGGAAACGTGCAGCACGGCTAACCTCCTCAACCAGGGCAACAACAACGGGGCTGACGGAGTGGAGTTTTGTAAAATTGACTGCCCGCCCGGTAATCCGTATTTGCTCATTACCGGTCGCACCGAGTCGCGCATCAGCACCGACCTCGGCAAAACCTGGAAAACCCTCACCGATTACTGCGGCAATGCACATGCCGATATTCGCGAAATAAAATTTTCGCCCGATGGCTCCATGGCGCTGTTGGGAACCGATGGCGGCATTTATAAGTACGATGTAGCTACCGGAGCCGTCACCGAACAAAACAACGGCCTCTCCATCAGTATGTGCCACGGCATGGCCACTTCACCGCTTCACCCGTATCACATTGCGGCAGGTTACCAGGATAACGGGGTGGACTGGTACGATGGCACCAGGTGGATTCAGACCAACCTGACCGGAGATGGCTATCCGGCTTTGTGGTGGGACCGCAAAGAGCCAAACAAATTTTACTGCTCCGTCAACTGGTCGCTAATGGGGATTAACACAACCCGGCGCTCTCATCAGGCGGTTTCTACCGGATGTAACTCAGCCGTGGAGCAACTGTACCAGTTTCCGCAGCCCGGCCGTACTCACGAATTTATCAGCCGCAAAAACGGTGACAAGAAGATTTATTACACATCTAACTCAAATCATGCAACCCTGCACGATGAGTGGATTGTTATTACAGACCCATGGGTGCACTCTGTAAGAAATTTTTTGATACCCAACATAGCGCCACATCACCTGTATATAACAACCTTCTCCGGCGGCTTTTGGAATGATGCTTTGCTGCGCAGGTATGATTTGGAACATCTCGACCGCAAAAAATACGACTCCGATTGCCGCAATACTCCTCTCTGCACCACAGATTGCTATCGCGATTACAAATATCTTTGCCCGGAGGTGCCGGCAGAAAAATTTAACGGCTGCAAAAACTTTTATCCCGCATCTTCTGTAGCAATTAGTTCTGCCGATACTAACAAAATGTGGGTGGCTATCAGTTATGATGAAAAATTCTTAAACCACCCGCGCTACACAGAGCTTTGCAATGATGGTTATCGCTACCGGTTGCTCAGGAGTACCGACGGAGGAGAGCACTGGGAAAATGACGACAAGGGAATCCCCGAATACCCCGTTGAAGAAGTAATATACGTGGATGGCAGCGATGATGCGCTGTTTTGTTGTACGAAAAACGGCCGCATATTTTACAAAAATGCGCAGATGGACTCCTGGACAGAGGTGGACCCCGCACTGCCGCGCTCGCGTATTACGAAAATGGAAGTAAACTACTGTACCAACCGCCTATATATATCAACTTACGGGCGTGGCGTATTTTATCTGGACCTTTTGTCTTATCCCCCACATCGAAATCAGCGTTTAACCATTGCCGATAACACCGTGTGGTACAATCGTTACTGTGACATCGGCAGCGATGTACTTATCAAAAGCGGAAACGAACTGCGCATCACCGGCTCGTGGGTTAACGTTTGCCGTGGCTGCCAGATTATCATTGAGCCGGGCGCTTCGTTGGTAGTAGAAAATTCCACCCTTTACAATACCTGCGGGGAAGCATGGCGAGGGATTGTTGTGTCAGAAGGGACAAACAGCAAAATTATTTTACCCGAAAATATTCGTGACGGAGAGTACAAAAGTTGGTAAAGATGTAATGTCGCCTTTCGCTCTTTGGGTAAAACCGGTTGCAAAAACACAACGGCACAATTACATCGCACAAAACATATATTGAAAATTGTTAATCTGTAAAAGTGGTCAATTATGGTTTTTGGCTTCGTTAATAAATTTTCAGGAGCCGGTAATGATAATGGCGCTTAACGCACCAAGGTAACCGATCCCCGTTTTTCTACCTTTTTGCCATCCAGATAGGTAATGCGGGCATAGTAAGCGTAAACGTCTGGATTTTGCATCACACCTTTGTACGTTCCGTCCCATCCGTCAAATTGATTGTTTGATTCAAAAACCAGCTCGCCCCAGCGGTTAAATATCGTCAGATCCACAGAGCCGATACCTTGCCCGTAAATCATAAAAACATCATTGTTACCGTCTCCGTTTGGCGAAAAAGCATTGGGGATGTACAAAGGTTGCTTGGGGAGCACTTTCACATGTAAGGTGGCAGAGCCGCTGCATACTGAATTGCCGTTGCGTTCACTTACTACTATTACGTGGTTGCCGGTTTGATAAGCGGTCACGTAAGGATTCGGGCAATCGCTGCAACTTAACCCAAGGGTGTTTTCCCACTGGTATGTCACATTCGTGGCATTCAAGAATACGGTTTGCACCTGTTGCGTTTCCCCAAGCGTCAACTCCAGTGTATCGGGGATTACGTCCACAATAATCGGCAAGGGCTCCAACACTAACACAGGGATTTCGCTTACACACCCGTAGTTATTGACTGCCTTGATGGTATGCTGGCCTGCGCTGAGGAAATAAAAGTCACCGCTCAGTTGCTCCGGACCACCGTCAATACTATAAGTGTAGGGTCCGTTTGTAAGCGTGGTGGCAATAATATGTGCAGACCCATCGTTGTATGCTGGGCCATAACACGAAGTAGAATCTGTGTAAGTAATAAAATTATCGGGTAAGGCATCCGGTACGTATTCCAGCAACACTTTGGTGCAGCCGTTGTTATCAGATACTACCACGTTATACCAACCCACTTTTAGCCCTTGCGCCACACCATCGGTGGTGAAGATAAAGTTCGCAAAATCTTGTGTTACCGAGAAGTTGTAAGGCGGGTTGCCACCCGTTGCGGTAATGCTGATGCTTCCGTTCTCATCGCCCGGGCATTTCACGGCGGTTGCCGAAGTTTGTACAATCATCTCACTCGGCTCATTCACAAATGCCGAGCCGGTAGCAGTGCAGCCATTGGCATCCGTTACGGATACGTAGTACACATTCGAAGAGAGCCAGAGCGCCTGAGCAGTAGTTTGCCCTGCCGTGTCGCTCCACAAGTACTGATAGGGAGGTGTGCCGCCCTGCACTGTGGCAGATGCTGAACCATTGCCCCCCGCATAACAAGTGGCATCTATGGCAGTAGTGGTTAAGCTCATAGCTGCCGGCTGAGTGATTTGTGTGCTAAAGGTTGCGCTGCAATTGTTGGCATCAGTTACGGTAACAACATAATTCCCTTGCACCAGGTTTGTGGCCGTGGGGTTGGTTTGCTGCGGGTTGGTATTCCACGTATATGAATATCCCGGTGTGCCGCCGGATGCAATTACCTGCACACTGCCGTTACTGCCCCCGTAACACGAAACATTGTTTTGTGAAACAAGATTGACCGCTATTGGCGATGGTTGCGTAATCGTAAACGTAGCGGTGGCGGTACACTGGTTAAAATCTGATATGGTTACGTTTACAATACCGGCGCTCAGGCCCTGCAAAGTATTGTTCGTTGTGTTGCCGTTACCGTTCCAGTTATATTGAATGGGTGGTTGGCCAGAGGTGACCTGAATAGTAGCAGAACCATCATTACCCCCATAACACGAAACATCGGTTTGTGACTGTGTGAAGGTTAAAAATGGAGTAGAAGTAACCTGGTAACTTGCAGTAGCTGTGCAGGCATTGTTATCTGTAACCGTGAGCAGGTATGTGCCGGCAGCGAGCCCCGAAATAGTTTGGCCACTATAGTTTTGGCCGGTAGTTTGATTAGTCCATGCGTAAGTGTATTGCGGTGTACCGCCACTCGGGTTTGCTGTAATACTTCCTGTACTGCTTGCACTACACCCTATATTAACAATCGTGGGCTGGTTGAGCGTCAGGGCTGGCGGCTGAGTAACGTTATAGGTAGCCGAAACAGTGCAACCCGCACCATCGTTAACGGTTAATGTATAGCTGCCTTGCGTGAGGTTATTAATGGTATTTCCGGTAACACCGTTACTCCATGTATAACTCAGCGGACCTCCGCCTCCGCTGGCAGATGCAGTAATACTTCCATTGTTCCCGCCAAAACACGTTACATGGTTAATGACGGGTTGTTGTAAGTTAATCGTGTTGCCGCCCACCTGTATGGTAAGCGTACCCGAGGCAGTTGCTGTGCAACCTTTTGAGTCAGTCACCGTAACGGTGTAAGGTCCCGCATTCACATTGTCTAATATGGAGTCCGTCTGCGCTGAGCCACTCCATACATAATTATACGGATAATTTCCACCTGTTACAGTGGCAGTTAACGTTCCGGTACCTGTACCTGTGCAATTCGTTTGCGTCTGGTTAGGTACGTTTACGACTAAAGGCGGCGGTTGTGTGATTGTAACGGAGTTTGAGATGTTACAACCCGACCCGTCAGAGGCGGTAAAAGTATAGGTGCCGGGCGATAAGCCGGTAATGGTGGTTTGCCCCGGCGCGTTACTCCAGCCGTAATTTACCGGGGGCAAACCGCCGCTTACGTGTGCATAAGCCGCCCCGTTATTTGCACCATTGCAGGTCACGTTTTTGAAAGAATCAATTATTGCCTGAAAATTTGTATTGGGAGTTATCGTAACATTGCTGGTAACTACTACCGGCGTTCCCCCTGCGCAGGGAGTGTAAGTAGCGCGAGCCGTATATGTTGTGGGTGCTGTAGGACATACGTTTACCGTAGGCCCCGTGCCAATTACATTGCCTCCTTGCAACCAATCTACCGATACTATACTCGGACCGTTGGGCGTAAAACGGTACCCCACGTTTTGTGCGTTCCATACCGAGTTGTTCCAGCCGGGAGCGGTATAAGCAACTGTTCCGGTTGCGTTTTGAATACCCAGTGTAGCAAGCCCGTTGTTCCAACCCGTACAGGCAGATTTGTTTTGAATATATATTTCAATAACGTTGGTTGTCTCATAAATGGCTATCTGGTGCGTAGCGCGGGGTACATTCCAACAACTACCCACCAGGAATATATCGTCATACATTGGTACGTTGTTCCATGATACAACAAAAATCCGGCATGGTGCACTGCCTATTATCTGGTATCGAATATTGCCGCCTAAACTGGGGTCAATATCATGATATACACCCATGATAGAGTTATGGGTTGTCCAAAACGTTGGGTCAGGAAAACCGGTAACAGTAGTAGTATTCCATTGGCAAAAATTGCCTGCCTTGGTGACATCAAACGAAATGAGACCGTTTGCACCTACAATTAACTGATTGTAAGAATTTCCAAAAAAGCAAAAGTTGAAAGGCAAATTGATAATACTTGACCATATATCATCCTGATTTACTAATATGTTATTACCTGCCGTATAACTAAATGGCGTGTAAGGGATTGTGCCGCCCACATAACTTGTAGTACTGCCCACCTGAAAATATGTAGCGGTCAGGTTGGTGCAGGTAGTGCCACAGGGCAACGTTTGGTTGCTGCCCGCGTTGATGCTCGGGCAGCTGGGTTGCGAATGGGCAGTCAAGTAAGAGAAATAGAAAGCAATAACTAATAAAAGTTTACAGCGTTTTGCAACATGCATAGAGGTAATACACGAATTTAGGTACGTTAGATTTACAAACATAAAGATGATAATTCAATACTAAAAGTTGTTTATTAACTCAATTCATTTTCTTAATATACACAAACCATTACACACAAAATATCTGAGTGGTTTCTTTTGGGGGTGCCCCCGCTGCTTTGCTCCGCGCGGCTGCGCTCCGCAGCGGGGTCGGGCTGGCTACGGGGTGCGCTTCGCTACCGCCCCGCCCGCGATTTGTTTGTTTTTCAGCGGCACGGGCGGGGCCGCTTCGCTGCGCTCGCGCCCTCCGCATCCCTCACCCGGGCAAGTGCTCCGGCAGCCAAAGTGTTGCAAAGGTGTACCAAGGGAGTAAAGGGTAAAAGATTATATTAAAAAATATTAT
>JANWXI010000133.1 GCA_025057415.1 Chitinophagales bacterium | reverse complement strand
TCAATGTAATATCCTTAATGCTAACACACGCATCTGTCAATAACTTATTCACGCATATCAACCATGTTATGTTTTGTAAATATCCGCTTATCCGTACCTTTCGGTCGCAATCAGCATCATGAAACATTTTATTACGACCGGAATTTCTGTATTTGCCATAAATTGTTTTTTGTTGGCACAAACCAATATACTCAATGGAAACTTTGAAAGTTGGCAAAATGTAGGGTCAAGCACCGAAGAACCTACACAGTGGAACAGTAACAAAACAGGCGGCGGCAATGCCCCTACTGGTCCGCAAACCTGTTTTCGCGAGAGCAACAATCCCCACGGGGGCCAATTTTGTGCCCGCGTTCAGTCGGGCTCTATACTTGGTATAGTGGTAAACGGCTCCCTCACCACCGGTAAAGTAGAGGCGCCATCAACCAACAAAGCCGAGGGTTACATCCGTACCATCGCTAACGACCCGAACTATTCCATGCCCTTTACCGGCAGGCCCGATAGTTTAATATTCTGGTATCGCTACACAAAACAGGGCAACGACTACCCGCGCGTAGAAGCGCGACTGCACGTGGGTAACGCTTACGCGCCCGAGGCGCCTGTGAACAACAACCACCCCGACAGCACCGTAAATATCATCGCACGGGCGCAATGGCAGGGACCCGCTTCGAGCATCTCAAGCTGGACGCGCGTCGCTGTACCCTTTGTTTATGTTGATAATCGCACTCCGCAATATATTCTTATTACTACCACCAGCAGCGGTGACCAAACAGGCGGCACATCCGGAAGCACCCTGTGGTTAGATGACTTTGAGGTCTATTACACACCCGCCGTACAAGTGGGTAATGTGCAGCCCCTAACGTATTACTTAAGCCAAAGCTCAGGTGCATCTATCCAGATACCCTATACTCTGCTGGGCAATTTTTCAACATCAAACACTGTTACTGCTGAGCTAAGCAACAGCAGCGGGTCATTTGCTACTCCGGTCGTACTGGGCAATATCACCGCTAACCAATCGGGTACCGTTGCCGGAGTAATTCCCGCCGGCACTCCCGATGGTAACGGTTACCGTGTGCGCGTTACGACCTCACAACCTTCCCTTATATCGCCACCGGGTGCAAATGCGCTTACCATTGTAAATGTGAGCAATTCGGTAAGTCCTGCCGTAGCTCAAAATATAACGCAGGGGAGCCCGGGCAATCCTCTCACCGTTACCGAAACACCCGGCGCTACCGGCCGCAACTGGAAATTTTCCACCACATCAGGCGGTCCCTATACAAATTTCACCCCCGCTCAAACATCGTTGCAGTACACGCCCTTGTTTCAAAGCGGTGGAACCTATTATGTGGTTTGTGAAACGAACTATCCGGGTGGTACCAATGTAACAAGTAACGAGGTGACCATATACGTGAGTGGAAATTACGTAACCCCTGCAGGCAATCAAAGTATCCCAATTAACACCAACGGCAACCCGCTCACGGTTACCGAAACATCACCCGCTACCTCCCGCCAGTGGAAATACGGTACCTCGCCCGGCGGCCCGTATCAGGCATTCACTCCGTCTCAGACGGGTATTACCTATACACCAAATTTTTCTACGGCAGGCACATACTTTGTAGTGTGCGAAAGCGTGATAAACGGCAATACCGTTACCAGTAATGCCGTGGAAATTGAAGTATTTACACCCTATTTGATTACCGGCTCCATTTCCGGTTCCCCTTTTGAATTCAGCCCAAGTGCACCGGCTGCTACCATCAGTGTGCCTTTTACGGTTACAAGTGCGGTGTTTCAATACAACAATACTTTTTTTGCGCAGTTGAGCGATGCAAACGGCTCCTTTGCCACGCCTACGATTATCGGTAGCTACTCTGGCACAAGCAGCGGAGTGATTACAGCCAATATATCCCCCAATACACCGGCAGGCACCGGTTACCGCATTCGGGTAGTGGGTACTAACCCGCCCATCAATGGCAGTAACAACGGTACAGACCTTGTGGTTGACCAGTTTCACAACAATGTAACACCCGACACCCCGCAAAGTATTTTACACAGCACCAATGGGTCACCCCTCAGCGTAACTGCCTCGCAAAACTCTTTGCATGAATGGAAGTACACCACTACTTCGGGTGGAGGTTACGTATCATTCATTCCCCCCGAAACAGGCAGTGCTTACACACCCTATTTCACCATACCGGATACGTACTACGTAGTGTGTGTATCCATCAATCAGTACAACGATGCAGTCATCAGTAATGAAGTGCCGATATTTGTACTCAACGGCAATACCCTCCAAACCACAACGGTGAGCGGCTCGCCATATTATATTTCACCGAGCGCCAACGTAACGGCACAGGTGAGTTTTGCATCCAATGTAGTGTTCGCAGCGGGCAATGTATTTAACGTGCAGATGTCTGACTACAACGGGAGTTTTTCGTCTCCTGTCAATATAGGGTCGCTCAGCAGCACTCAAGTTGCTCCTGTGCCGGTAACAATTCCCAACAATTTACCTGCAGGGAATAAATACCGTATGCGCGTGGTGAGTACCCAGCCGCCTGTAACCGGCAGCGATAACGGCACAGACCTAACCGTTATACCTTTTGAAATTTCCCTTGCTCCGCCCGATACGCAGTACCTCACCAAAAATCAGGCAGGGACACCCATCTCGATTACCGAAACACACCCTGCCACCCGCGAGTGGCTGTGGAGTGAGGTGCCGGGCATAGGTTATGCCGGTTTCAACCCACCTCAAACAGGCACAAGTTACACCCCGCAATTTCAGGACGAGAAAATATATTACGTCATCTGCAGGTCACAGAACACTGTGGGCGATGTACTCACCTCGCAAGAGGTGGTGATAGTTGTACAAAATCCGCAGGGAATTGCAAATGAAACAGAACCTGCAATTAAAATGCAATGGAGCAACGGGCGCATCACAATAGAGAATCACTCTCGTTCGCAGCGCATACATTTGTTTGCCTACCAGCCGGATGGTAAGTTATGGATAGATGAGTTCCTCACAGGTAGTGGTGTTCACTGCATTGCCGCTGATGTGCCGGCGGGCTTATACATTGTGCGATTAACCGCACAAGGTTTCACGAAGACCTTTAAGGTGGTTGTGCGATGAACAACCGCGGCGCATGCGCCACGGCTTTGTTTCTATAAATTTACTTACTACGTAATTTTACTACCGGTACAATCATCTCTTCCAGCGAAATACCCCCGTGCTGAAAAGTGTTTTTGTAGTAGTTGACGTAATAGTTGTAGTTATTGGGATAAACCAGGTATTTATCATCGCGCGCAAAAATGTAAGTTGAACTGATGCGCGATTTTGGCAAGCCGAATTGCTCCGGATCCCGTACGGCAAATACATCTTTTTCTTCGTAGTTGAGGTTTTTGCCGGTTTTGTACCGGATATTGGTGGTTGTTTCGCGGTCGCCAATGCATCGCGAAGGGGTTTGCACACGAATGGAGCCGTGGTCAGTGGTGAGCAGGATGTTTACATCTTTCTCAGCGAGTTTTTTGAGCGCCTGCTGGAGAGGAGAGTGGTCAAACCATGAAACCGTTAGCGAACGGTATGCCGCTTCATCGCTGGCAAGCTCCTTGAGCACCTCCATTTCGGTGCGAGCATGCGAAAGCATATCCACAAAGTTGTAAACTATCACCGTGAGTTTGTTATTCAGGTAATTGCTGATGTTGTTTTCCAATAACTCTCCATCGCGGTGATTGGTGATTTTTACGTACTGGTGCCGTATGGGGTCGCGGAAAGTACGTTTCAGAAAGTAATCTAAAAATTCCGGCTCGCTGAGGTTTTTACCGCCTTCCTCGTCATCGTGTTTCCACTTATCGCCAAAGGTGCGGTAAATATCTAAGGGCAACATGCCGGCAAAGATGGCGTTGCGCGCATATTGCGTAGCTGTGGGGAGTATGGAATAAAACATACTTTCTTCCTCTACCCGGTAGTTTTCCATCACCATCGGTTGTATCGCCTTCCACTGGTCGTACCGCAGGTTATCTATTACCACCATAAACACCGGACGGTTATCTTTGAGCAAGGGTGCCAACTTGTGACGCAAGAGCTGGTGGCTCATGAGCGGGGCATCAGACCCCGGCTCGCGTTGTAACCATTGCTGGTAATTTTTTATCACAAACTTGTTGAACTCGCGGTTGGCTTCCTCTTTTTGTGTTTCGAACACCTGTTTCATGCTAGAGTCGCTCTTGTCTAATTCAATCTCCCAGTAAACGAGTTTTTTGTAAAACTCAGCCCACTCGTGGTGGTTCATGTTTTCCTGTAGCTGCATGAAAAGGCGCTGGAATTCCTGCTGATAATTAGAGGTGGTCTTTTCTGTGACCAAACGCTCGTTGTCGAGTATTTTTTTGAGTGTCGAAAGTATTTGCTGCGGTTTTACGGGTTTTATGAGGTAATCGGCAATTTGTGAGCCGATGGCTTCTTCCATCAGGTTTTCTTCTTCGTTTTTGGTAATCATTACACAGGGGATGTGCTGATCAATGGCCTTAATGCGCTGGAGGGTCTCCAGCCCGGTAAGCCCTGGCATGCTTTCGTCCAGAAATACCACATCAATACCGCGCTCTGCCACGCGGTCAATAGCGTCTTTGCCGTTTGTTACGGGTATTACGCGGTAACCTTTGTTTTCTAAAAACATAATGCTGGGCTTGAGCAGGTCAATTTCATCATCTGCCCATAGTATAGTGATTGCTGCCATTGGGTTGGGTCGTATTTGTATTTGCGCCATGCAATAATAATGCGGATGGGGCTTATTTATTGTATGTGTTGGTAAATGAAGTTAACGGTTATTGAAAACGTACATATCGTATTATTTCGAAACGAAGGGTGCTGTATGGCGGGTTTATAGCTCCGATGATTGAATTGCTGATTTTTATAAAAATTTAAAAATTAAGGGTTGATGAATCTGTAACCATTTGATGGTGATAAGTATGAATATTTGCCAGAAACTTTAAAGTATTTTTGGGGCGTATTTGAAAAGTTCAGTTACAATGGGATAAGACGGTATATTACAGGGCATGTATTACAATGCTAATTTAGCCGTATGAATATTTTGGTAATAGAAGACGAGAAAAAAACAGCCGACACAATATGCAGCGGACTTACGGAGAGCGGTTACAAAGCCGATGCAGCGTACGATGGTGTGCAGGGGCTTGAAATGGGAATGAGCGGCAAATACCAACTCATTATATCAGATATTATTATGCCGGGCATTAACGGTATGGAACTTTGTGAACGCTTGCGTAAACACAATCCTGATCTGCTTATTTTAATGCTCACGGCGCTTGACTCCAAAGATGACGTGGTGAAGGGCCTGGATGCCGGAGCGGATGACTATCTCACCAAGCCGTTCGATTTCCGGGAGTTGCTGGCGCGCATCCGCTCGCTTAGCAAACGCATAGAGAACCGTCAGAAAAGTACCGTGCTTTTATTTGCCGATGTTCGTATGGACACCGAAACCAAAACCGTAACCCGGCAGGGTAAAAACATAAACCTTACCGCCAAGGAGTTTGAGTTGCTGGAGTATTTCATGCGCAGCCCCGGCAAGGTTATCTCGCGCAATGAACTCTCTGAAAACATCTGGAACATTGACTTTGCCACCGGTACTAACTTTGTGGAGGTTTACATCAACTATCTGCGCAATAAGATTGACAAGCCATTTGATAAAAAGCTTATTCACAATGTTCACGGCAAAGGGTATGTGTTGCGCGAAGAAAACTGAAGAAAAGGCATGAAGATACGCGCCCGCCTTACCTTAAACTTTCTGATTGCCGTTTCGGCTATTATTCTGCTGATATTTGCCGCTATTTACAGCGCAGCATACTTTTATACCAAACAGAACTTTAATCAACGGCTGTATAATAAAGCGCTCACTACGGCTATACTGCTGCTCAAAGTAGAAGAGGTGGACTCATCGTTGCTCAAAACCATTGACAAGGCACAGCGCGATGTGCTCCTGAACGAAAAGGTTGTGGTGTATAACGACAGCGGCATGGAGATATATACCAATAATGACCTCATAGAGCTGGAGCTTACCCCCGAAGATTTGCAAACCATCAAGCGCAAGAAAAATCACCGTTTTACCTACAACGATTATACGGTTACCGGAATTTACTACACCGACCGATACAACCGGGCGGTAGCAGTAGCGGCCGCCATGGATAAAGCGGGCGATGAATTGCTGGAGATGCTTCGCGTGATGCTGCTGTTTTCGTATTTGTTATCGCTGGGTGTAGTGGCGGTTACCGGTTGGTTTTTTGTGGGGCGGGCGCTTTCGCCTATAACAAATATTGTGAATAAAGTTGCCACCCTATCGCCTGTGGAAAGGTCTGAGCGGCTTCCTGTGGCTAACGAGGATGATGAAATAAACACACTGGTAAAAACTTTTAACGGTTTATTCGATAAACTGGAGGACTCGTTCAAATTACAGAAAAATTTTGTGGCAAATGTATCGCATGAGATTAATAACCCGCTTACCAAAATTAAGTCGCAGATAGAAGTAAGCATGATGCAAAACCGCGATGAGGCGCAGTACCGCCGGGTTTTGCAGAGTATATTGGAAGATGCCAATGATTTAACCATCCTGTTGCAAAACCTGTTGCAGTTCTCTAAAATTACCAGTAATCAGGAGATGCCGTTGGCTCCTTTTCGGATTGATGAGTTGCTGTTTGACGTACGGCAGTCGGTGATGCGCAACAATGCACTATACAAAGTAAATATTGAGTTTACAAAATTGCCCGTTGATGAAAGTGAGTTGGTGATTAACGGCAACAAAACGCTGTTTGGTATAGCGTTAAAAAACATTACCGAAAACGCCTGTAAGTTTTCGGAAGATAATACGGCACTTATAGAACTTAGCGGTGCAAACGGTGTTACCGTTACTATTACCGATAAAGGTCCGGGCATTGCTGCTGCGGACCTGCCGCACATTTTTGAGCCGTTTTACCGGTCACCCTCTATGGTATCGGTAAAAGGGTACGGTATCGGGCTTGCGCTGGCGCACCGTATATTGCAGGCACACGGCATACGCCTGCAGGTAAAATCGGAAAAGGGGAAGGGGAGCAGTTTCTTTTTCACAATCTCTAATAAAGTTCTAATAAATGGCTAACAACCCCTTTATTACATTTGTGCTACTTAACAGAAAACAGGTTTCGGTTAATAATTGACAAGAACCTTCACCCGCTATGTTGGTGAAGGTTTTTTGTTGTCTGATATCTGATAACCAACTTTATCAGTTGCTTAAGCGTAATTGAAGTAGCATGTGCATGCAGTAGGGGAGAGGAGGTAGTAGTTCCAATAATTAGTTTGGCAGATAGTACAGTTCGCAAGCATTGATAGCGTTGCAATTTTTGTGTTAGATTGTGTTGTAGCAAATGTTATTTTTTCATGTGGTAAGAGTGTGATTGCTAATGACGTTGTTGGGTTTAGAATAGGGA
>JANWXI010000132.1 GCA_025057415.1 Chitinophagales bacterium | reverse complement strand
AATAATCATTATAAATAAAAAAGCATGGCTTTAAATCAAGCCCGACTTGTCCCACACATACACGCTGCGCTGCGCGGTGGGGTACATCACCACATTCGTAATGTTTACGTGCGGCGGAGTTTGCAATACGTACAGAATTACATCAGCAATATCTTCAGCTTTCAGAGGCGTGTAACCCTCATACACCTGTTTCGCTTTCTCTGCATCTCCATGAAAACGCACGAGCGAAAACTCTGTTTCGGCAGCGCCGGGGTCAATGCTGCAGCATCGTATGCGCGTGCCTGCCAAATCGAGATTAATGGCTTCGTTGAGCGCCTTTACGGCAAACTTGGTGGCGTGGTAAACATTGCCCTCGGGGTAAACAATATGACCCGCCGTTGAGCCAATGAGGATGATGTGCCCCTTGCCCTGTGCAACCATGGCAGGCAGCAAACAGCGCGTCATGTACAGCAGTCCTTTAATATTGGTGTCTATCATGCGCTCCCAGTCCTCTGTGTCGCCCTCGTATATTTTACACTTACCGGCGGCAAGCCCCGCATTGTTAATGAGTACATGGGGTACAATTCCTCGCTTGCTCAGGTCATCAGCCATCATTTGACATGCCTGCCGGTTGCGTACATCAAAACAATAATCCAGCACTTCTGTACCGTATTGTGTTTTCAATTCATCGCGCAGAGCGCTGATGCGCTCAGCCCTTCGCCCGGTTATGATAACATTACATCCATGTTGGCTTAACAAGCAGGCCGTTGCTTTGCCGATACCCGATGTGGCACCGGTCACCACAGCCCATTTGCCTTTTATGCTACCCTTCATACATTTTTGTTTGTAGAATTAATGCTTAATTTGGTCACAGCGATGATAAAGCATTTACCCGTACTTTTTATATGTATAAGCACAATGCGCGCGCTGGCTGTTGGCGATAATTTTACGGCAGGTGCGCGCGCCACCGGTATGGGCGATGCATCCCTTACACTCAGCGATGTGTTTTCCACTACTACCAATCAGGCAGGTCTTGCTTTTGCAGAGGGTTTCAGCGGTGGCATTTATGCCGACCGCCGTTTTTTAAACGCATCTATTAACAATTTCAACGGAGCGCTTGCGCTTTGCTTTGGCGATAAGATTGGCAGCTTTGGCATCAGCGCCAATTACTACGGATATAAATTTTTCAATGAAACAAAGCTTGGGCTGGCGTATGCGCGCAAGCTGGGCAGCAAATTTGCCGTAGGGCTTCAGTTTGACTACCTGCGCATGTTTATTGCCGAAAACGGTCAGCGGCAATTTTTTACGTTCGAAACGGGCATGCAGTACAAACCCTGGAAGTTTCTCACCCTGGGGGCGCACATATACAATCCCATACCCTACAAAGTAGAAAAAGTGTTTGGCGAGCGTCTGCCCACCATCATTCGCTTTGGTTTGGGGTATGAACCATCGCGCACGGTGCTGGTGGCAGTTGAGTACCAGCAGGATATACACTACAAGCCGCAGTTCAAGAGCGGCATTGAATATCGCCCCATAAAATATTTCACGCTTCGCGGCGGGGTGCAAACCTCACCCTTCAGCGCATCGTTTGGCTTTGGAGGAGCTGTGGCGGGGGCGCGCCTGGATGTTTCGGCATCGTATCATCCGGTGTTGGGTATTACCCCGCAGTTGAGTTTGATTTACACATACCTCAAAAAGAAGAAACCCGCGCACGAAGAAAAATGAGTCAGCAACTACTGCGTAAAATAACTTCATATACTACGTTTGTATAGGCGTTAATGGGTTATAGCGCATTTACAGCGCCTTTTTATTTTAGCCGTGCAAATCACATCCAATGAAACGCGAAGACATTGAAAAACTTCTTGGCGCTGAGAAAGCCGCCTACCTGTTAGACCACCAATGTAAAACCATCCCGAAAGACATGCTGCATTTGCCCAACAAAAAGTTTGTAGATAAAATTTGGGTAAACAGCAACCGTAACATTCAAACGCTCCGCAACCTGCAATGGATAGCCGACAGCGGCCGCCTGGGAGGCACCGGTTATGTTTCTATTTTACCGGTTGACCAGGGCATAGAGCACAGCGCCGGCGCATCGTTTGCGCCCAACGTGCCCATGTTTGACCCCGAGAAAATCGTGGAACTTGCCATTGAAGGGGGGTGCAATGCGGTGGCTTCAACATTTGGTGTGCTGGGCATGGTAGCGCGCAAGTACGCGCACAAAATTCCGTTTATTGTGAAAGTTAACCACAACGAATTTATCAGCTATCCGAACAGTTACGACCAAATTATGTTTGGCAAAATAAAAGATGCATGGAACATGGGCGCTGCCGGAGTGGGCGCCACCATCTACTTTGGCAGCGAAGAGAGCAAGCGCCAGATTGTGGAAATTTCAGAAGCATTTGAATACGCGCATGAACTCGGCATGGTAACGGTGCTTTGGTGTTACCTGCGCAATGCGGCTTTCAAAAAAGACGGTGTTGACTATCACCTCTCGGCAGACCTCACCGGACAAGCCAACCACTTGGGCGTAACCATTCAGGCCGACATTGTTAAACAAAAACTGCCCGAAAACAACGGCGGCTACAACGCGCTCAATTTCGGCAAAACCCACAAGAAAGTTTACAGCGAACTCACCAGCGACCATCCGGTGGATTTGTGCCGCTACCAGGTGGCAAACTGTTACATGGGGCGCGTAGGATTGATTAACAGCGGTGGCGCCAGCAGTGGCGAAACTGACCTTGCCGAAGCCGTTACTACTGCCATCATCAACAAGCGCGCAGGCGGCATGGGGCTTATCAGCGGGCGCAAAGCATTCCAGCGTCCGATGAAAGAAGGTGTGGCGCTGTTAAATGCCATTCAGGATGTGTATCTGAGTAAAGATGTTACAGTGGCGTAACGCGATACATGTGGATTTATAGTTAATAGTAACACCTTAAAAATTTAGCAATAAAACCGCATACCTTTAACCCGTAGGGTTGTGGCGTTGGTGTTATCCATAACATACTCAACGCTTTTTATTAGCTGAGAATTTTTTAAACTCATTGAATTTTGGTGGAGGGCTGTAATGAGCCATAGCATGTAGCTTTTACAACGTATTTTCTTAGTTAAAACATTACAAAGGCCGCACAGAACAATGGAATACAAGAAAAATGTAACAATCATTGATGCCAGCAACAAACGCACAAATGCGGTATAAACAGATGAATGTGACAAGCGGTTCCTGACGGAAAAGTTTTCGGATAATATTTGCATATTCAATTATGCTGATGCATAAATTCACAGTATTTTTAAGAAGCATAACAAAACCATAACAATTTGTATTATTGCGAGAAGTTACAGAACAATTAACCCCATTTTGTAGCTTACATCTGCTTGCATTAAATCACCAAACCCACAAGGCATGGAAACCAAGCGCCCTTGGTGGAAACGATTTCAGAAGGGTGTACAGACCTCAACAGAGGAAAAGAAGGAAACCCCCGAGGGGCTTTGGCACCTTTGCGAAAACTGCAAGGGCACTATGCTCACCTCAAAACTTGTGGAGAACCTGATGGTTTGCCCCGAGTGTAATTACCATGAAAAAATCAACGCAGCCGATTATTTCAACATACTTTTTGATGATAAAAAATACACCGAGTTGTTTGCCGACATTGCACCGGTGGACATGCTTGGGTTTGTGGATTCAAAGCCCTACACACAGCGTATTGAGCAAACTGTGCGCAGCACAGGTTTGCGCGAAGCTATTCGGGTGGCGCATGGTACCACAGGCGGAAATGCCATCGTTATTGCGGCAATGGACTTTCGTTTTATAGGCGGCTCTATGGGTTCGGTAGTGGGTGAAAAAATTGCGCGCGCTGTTGATTTTGCCATTGAACACCGCACTCCGTTGCTCATTATTTCGCGCAGCGGAGGAGCGCGCATGCAGGAGAGCGCCTATTCGCTTATGCAAATGGCTAAGACAGCCGCAAAACTATACCAGCTTGCTGAGGAAAAAATTCCGTATATCAGTTTAATGACCGACCCAACTACCGGGGGGGTAACTGCCTCGTATGCTATGCTGGGCGATTTCAACATAGCCGAGCCGGGCGCGCTTATTGGCTTTGCCGGACCTCGCGTAATTGAAGAAACGATTAAAAAGAAATTGCCGGAGGGTTTTCAGACATCCGAATTTCAATTAGAAAACGGCTTTCTTGATTTTATTGTTCACCGTCGCGATTTGAAGAATAAAATTGTTACGCTGCTGGAGTTGCTGAAAAAGTAGTGTTGATGTAAAGCTCTGTTTTTTTATTGGATGTTTGTGTTTGTGAGGAAGTGTGTATGCGGGGGCGCAACATTTTTGTGTTTATGGTGAGCGCGATTGCAAAGGCGCCGTGGAAGGATTGGTTTACCTGCGCGATAGCCGGGTGAGGGATGCGAAGGGCGCGAGCGCAGCGAAGCGGCCGCGCCCGCTCCGTTGAAAAACACTCACACGCGGGCGGGGCGGGAGCGACAGCGCACCCCGTAGCAAGCCCGACCCCGCTGCCTTGCAACGCTTGGCAGCGGGGGCACCCCCTGAAATATAAAAAATAATGTATTTAAAAATTTATGTATGTGTTGTTGCACATTTTTTTGCAGTAAGGTGCATGGGGTGTGGGCTTGCGGAGGTGGTTTAGATACCGACGTGCTTTGGCTATATTCGCGGCATGATACAGGAGGCAACGCACAGCGATACGCAAATGACTTTTGAGGAGTTCAAGCGGGAGGTGTTGGAAGATTTCAGATTGGCGTGTATCAGCCGCGAGGCGAGTTTGCTCGGGCGCAAGGAGGTGCTGACGGGGAAGGCGAAGTTTGGAATTTTTGGAGACGGGAAAGAGGTGGCGCAAATTGCGCTGGCGAAACAGTTTAAGAAGGGCGACTGGCGCAGCGGGTACTACCGCGACCAAACGTGGATGCTCGCGCTGGGGGAGGTGACGGTGGAGCAGTTGTTTGCGCAGTTGTATGCCAATACAGACCATGCGCAGGAGCCGATGAGCGGCGGCAGACAAATGAACGCCCATTTTGCTACGCGCCTGATAGATAATGACGGTGAGTGGCTCGACCAAACGGTGCGGTATAACAGCAGCGCGGATGCTTCGCCCACGGCATCGCAAATGCCGCGTTCGCTTGGCCTGGCGTTAGCATCAAAACTTTACCGACAAAACAGTGAGCTGGCAGCGCAGGCGGGTAAATTTACTACACGCGGAGATGAGGTTTCGTTTGTTAGTATAGGTGATGCTTCTACAAGCGAGGGACTTTTTTGGGAAACGGTGAATGCAGCAGGGGTGATGCAGGTGCCTTTGGCTATATCGGTGTGGGATGACGGCTACGGTATATCTGTTCCGAAAAAGTACCAGACCACCAAAGAGAGTATATCGGAAGTGCTGCGCGGTTTTGCACCTGAAGAACACAGCAAAGGAGTTGATATTTATGTGTGTGCCGGTTGGAATTACCCGGCGCTGGTGCAAACGTACAAGGAGGGAGTAGCGAAGGTGCGCCGCACACATACACCGGCAGTGTTTCACATCACCGAGCTTACTCAGCCACAGGGGCACTCTACGAGTGGTTCGCATGAGCGTTACAAAAGTGCAGAGCGCATGCAGTGGGAGCGCACGTACGATTGCATAGTGAAGATGCGCGAGTGGATGGTGCAAACGGGTATAGCCACAGAAGAAGAGTGTAACGAAATACAGGATGAGGCGCGCAAACACGTACTCGGGTGCAAAACCCTTGCCTGGAAAAAATATACACAGCAAATTAAGACCGAGTTAGCGGAAGCTGCAGCATTACTACGGGAGGTGTTGGAGGTGCATCCACACGAGGAGGTGGCGCAGTTGTTGCAGCAACTGCAAACGACCATTGACCCGGTGCGCAAGGATATTTTTAGAGCGTGCCGCCGCGCTTTGTATCTGCTCGGGTATGAGCGCTCGGCTCAGGTAGAAAATCTACGCCTGTGGACCAACCAGATGCTGCAGCGCTATCAGCAAGTTTACAGCAGCCACCAGCACAGCGAAACTCCCTACAACGCGCTGCGGGTGCCGGAGGTAAAACCCGTTTACAGCGATACATCGCCCGTGCTGAACGGCTATGAAATTCTGAACAGGGCTTTTGATGAGATACTGGCACGCAACATGGCCGTGGTAGCGTTTGGTGAAGATGTGGGGAAAATCGGAGATGTAAACCAGGGATTCAGCGGGCTGCAGGAGAAACACGGAGAGCACCGCGTATTTGATACGGGTATCCGCGAAGCTACCATCATCGGGCAGGGAATAGGGTTAGCGATGCGCGGTTTCAGACCTATTGCCGAAATTCAGTATCTCGATTACCTGCTCTATGGCTTGCAGCCGTTAAGCGATGATGTGGCGTGTTTGCAATACCGCACACGCGGCACACAACGCGCCCCTCTGATAGTGCGCACACGCGGCCACCGGCTGGAGGGTATCTGGCACACCGGTTCTCCGATGGGCATGATTATTCATTCGCTGCGCGGGATGTATGTGTGTGTGCCGCGCAATATGGTACAGGCGGCCGGTATGTATAACACATTGCTGCGCAGCGATGAACCGGCGCTCATCATTGAGTGCCTGAACGGTTACCGCCTGAAAGAAAAACTGCCGGATAACATAGCCGAATTCACTGTGCCGCTCGGTGTGCCTGAGGTGTTACAGCAGGGCGATGATGTAACCCTGGTTACCTACGGCAGTTGTGTGCGTATAGCACAGGAAGCCCTCGCGATGCTGCAGAAATGTGGTATTTCGGTTGAGTTGATAGATGTACAAACCCTGTTGCCTTTTGACGTACATCATACCATCATACAATCGGTGAAAAAGACCAATCGGGTGGTGTTTCTGGATGAGGATGTGCCGGGCGGAGCCAGCGCTTACATGTTTCAGAAAGTATTTGAGGAGCAGGGCGCCTACCGCTGGCTTGACAGTGAGCCGCGCACCATTACCGCCAAAGAGCACCGCGCGGCTTACGGCACTGATGGCGATTATTTCAGCAAGCCGAATGCCGAAGATGTTTTTGAAACGATTTATGCGATAATGCACGAAGTTGACCCGGAAACTTTTCCGCAACTGCGGTGAAGTTGAAAACTAATTTTAATTTATCTACGCTTGAAAGTGCTGTTTGCAGAGTATTGTAAACGAGATGGATGCATTGAGCTTATGAATGAAGCGTGTATCTTGAAAATCCAAACTATCATCACCTGATTTTTTACAACTGCCCGGAGGACGCAACTGGAGGTTTGCAGGTGGGCTAAGGATTTTCTACCCAAAATCAATAACCCACGTCCGGTAAAAATCAAAAGGGGAGGAGGTGTATTTTCAGTTTAGGTTGTGTAAACAATATTTTCTCAACAGGCGGGGTAAAACTGTAATGTGAATGAGTGGCAAATACACATAAAAAGGATAAGGCATTAGGTGTGTTACCGCTATACATAACAGAGCTATTATCGAAAGTATGTTAACATCTATGTATCAAAATATACTTTATATTTATACGTTTATTTGACTAGTACAGGAGTTTAAATCGTTTATCATGCATCCG
>JANWXI010000131.1 GCA_025057415.1 Chitinophagales bacterium | reverse complement strand
GGTTTACAGGGCTTTGGATGAGTACCAATAACATGAATTCCCCACCTATCTTCAGTTTCTAATGACAATTTTGGGTTTATCTATCAAACACCCGGCACATACTTACCGGTACGGCCCCCTGTAAAAACCAACCTACACTTCATCACTGCACAAGCATTAAAACATTTTTGCATTATTCGCACTCCAATTACTTAATAATTGTAAATAACGTATCGCGAGTTTTACCCATAAAAAAACAAACAGTCAAATACAATATTCGCCAACAAATCTGCCTATGATACGAACCATAACGTGTTGCATCGCAGCGTGGATACTCATCGGTTGCTCTCAATCAAAATGGCTTATGCGCCAGGGGCAGTACCACGAAGCCGTCATGGCAGCAGCCGAAAGGTTGCGCTACAATAAAAAGAACGAAAAAGAAGCCCTGCGGCTCGAGGAAGCATTCCGCATAGCACAAGAGCAGGACTTCAGCCGCATCCGGCAATTGCGTGCCGAAGGCAACCCCAACAACCTGCGCGAAATTTACGCACTTTACGAGCGCATTAACCTGCGTCAAAACACCGTAGCGCCGCTACTGCCCATCTTCCTGCGCAAAAACTTCCGCAATGCCGACATCCAGATAACCGACATCTCCCGCGAAATGGCAGAAGCCAAAAATCAAAGCATTGAATTTACCTACCAGTCAGCGCTCAAATTGCTGAACAGCTCATCCAAGGCCGACATTCGCAAAGCCCACGCAATGCTGGAGGAGGTAGAGCGCATGTACCCCAACTACAAAGATGTGGTAAACCAAAAACGCACGGCTGCGCAAAAGGGTGTAGTGCACGTGGGCGTTGTGGTAAAAAACCTCGCCAATGTAGTACTGCCCCGCGATTTTGACAATCACATCCGCAATTTCTCAACCTGGCAGCTTAACCAACCCTGGGTGCAGTTTCACAACACATACAACCCCGACACGCGCTACGACTTCACCATCGTCATGAACATCACAGGCATCAATGTATCGCCCGAGCAGGTGGCTACCCGCGAGTTTGAGGAAACCAAACAAATACAAGACGGGTTTGAATATGTTACCGATAAACGCGGCAATGTGATGAAAGATACCGCCGGCAACGATATGAAAAGACCCAAAATGGTTACCGTAAAAGCCCTTGTAACGGAAACGCGCCAGTTCAAAACCGCCTTGCTTTGCGGTAACTGGGAAATACGACAAATCCAAAACAACCGCCAGATTGCCGATGTGCCTTTTGCCGAAA
Source organism: Chitinophagales bacterium (assembly GCA_025057415.1). Lineage (GTDB taxonomy): Bacteria > Bacteroidota > Bacteroidia > Chitinophagales > LD1 > Bog-950. The sequence continues at coordinate 6,286 of JANWXI010000131.1, read as the reverse complement.
CAATGACTTTCGAAAATTACTACGCCACCTTCCGGGGCGACCGCCGTGCCCTCTCGCAACAAACACTCGGCCGTATCGGGGGCAGACCGGTTCCCTTCCCAAGCGATTTTCAGTTGATTAACGATGCCGCAGAACTTGCAAAAGCTAAGCTCAAAGCATCGGTAGTCAACAACATCGCAGCTTTTTTAACAGAATAATTTTTTTCCTGCTAATAACTTCTTGCTTCTGTGCTATCTGCAGATTAGCAACGCTGCCTGTATGCTAACAGATGCAACATATATATTTCAAATTGTTTCTATTTTCGCTCGCAACTGTGTAAAATCAGGCAATTCAACAACTATTAAGCACTTCAAAACAAATATTTTGCCTACCCCCAATAAAACTTCACTGGTATGCTCTCACTCTCGTATTTTTACAGGCGAACAAGCAAAACGGTTCGTCTGTTACTGATAAACATCGGGGTGCTGATGCTTTTGCCAGGATGTTTCACAAAGGTTAAAATAAACGGTTACCGAGAAACGGACTTCCGCAAACCGGAACGCATGTTTATCATCACACGCGCAGCTAAAGACGAAGACCTCATAGAGTTCCAGGCAAAGCTTGCCTTCCAGCTTCAGGATTATTTGGTAAAGAAATCTATCAAATCGGACTACTACGTTTCTAAATACCACCACGAGTATGTGGACTCCACGGGCTATTTGCGCCCTCGGGAATTTGCCCCCGATGTTTATATAGAATTAGGACCTACTACTGATGTTTCTTCCATCAGCACTTCGGTAGCCGAAGCCGGTCTGGCGGGCATCGCCCGCGAAGGAGCCGATTACGAGTTAATCATTCGCGATTATCCCGCCGGTAAAGTCCTCTGGCGCGGCAAAATGTCGGTGTCGTCAATACTGGGTGCTGCGAATGGTCAACGCAAAACCATCCGAAAAATCATTCAGAAATTTGAGAACGACAATTTATTTCAATAACCCATAAAAACTACTCACTATGGCTTTTACACTACCACCGCTTCCGTACGCGTTTAACGCGCTGGAGCCGCACATTGATGCCCGTACCATGGAAATTCACCACGGTAAACATCACGCGGCTTACGTCAACAACCTCAACGCTGCCATTCAGGGCACGGAATGGGAAAACAAAACCATCGAAGAAATTTTAGCCAACGTTTCAAAATTACCGGTTGCAGTGCGCAATAACGGTGGCGGCCACTGGAATCACACCATGTTTTGGCAAATCATGGCTCCGCACAGCGAGTCAACCGGCTCACCCACAGGCGCCCTGGCCGATGCCATTAACGGCACCTTCGGCTCCTTCGACAAATTCCGCGAGGAGTTTACAAAAGCCGCCATTGGTCGCTTTGGTTCCGGCTGGGCATGGCTCTGTGTTACCTCCAAAGGTTTGGAAATATGCTCCACTGCCAATCAGGACAATCCTTTGATGGATATTGAAAGCGCCCGCGGCTGCGGCGGCACACCCATTCTGGGTCTGGATGTTTGGGAGCACGCCTACTACCTCCATTATCAAAACCGCCGCCCCGATTACGTAGCTGCTTTCTTCAACATCATCCACTGGGGCGAGGTGGCAAAGCGGTTTGCCGCTGCTAAAAAATAAACGGCTTGCGCCTGATTTCTATACCTCTACACCAATGTGCCCGGGGCGCCGGTTCACTGCCTCATCATGAGCGCCCCCGGGCGCTGCGGGTGTAATGTGATATAGTATTTTTTCTTAATACAAATAATTTCGCTTGTTGTGGATATTGCAGGCGGTTGCAGTTATGGCGCGATTGGTTTACATTTGCATCCCCAAGCCCGGATGGCGGAATTGGTAGACGCACTACTTTGAGGGGGTAGCGCTCGTAAGGGTGTGCGAGTTCGAATCTCGCTCCGGGCACATAAATCCGCCCTGCATCAGCAGGGCTTTTCATTTTTTTGCAGTGTATTTTACGCGCTGCGGACAGTAGCCAGAAGGTCAATGCCGGCTACTTTTTTTTTGCGCTCTAAAGCAGCGCGCACCAATCCCACAAAAAGCGGATGAGGATTTTCTACGGTTGATTTCAACTCGGGGTGATATTGCACGCCAATAAAGAACGGATGCGCGGGTATTTCCATCACCTCCACTAAGCCGCTGTCAGGGTTGCGCCCTGATGCAGTCATACCGGCTTCTTCAAACTGTGTCATGTATCGGTTGTTAAACTCATACCGGTGGCGATGCCGCTCGCTGATTTGGGTCGTTCCATACAGCGAAGCCGCCAAACTGCCGCTTTGCAACTCGCAGCGGTAGGCGCCCAACCGCATGGTACCCCCTTTATTTACGATTTTTTTCTGCTCCTCCATCATGTCAATCACAGGGTGCGGAGTGTCAGGGTCCATTTCGGTACTGTGGGCATTTTTCATACCGAGTACGTTGCGCGCAAATTCTATGACTGCGCATTGTAAACCCAGGCATATACCAAAGAAGGGTATGCCATTTTCGCGCACATACCGTATGGCGGTAATTTTGCCCTCAACCCCGCGATGCCCGAAACCGGGCGCTACCAATACCGCATGCAGTTGCCCGAGTTTTTCGGCTACATTTTCTTCGTCAATGTATTCGCTGTGTATGGGTTCTACCTGTACTTTTACCTGATTGGCTACTCCGGCATGGATAAACGCCTCATGAATAGATTTGTAGGCATCCTGCAACTCAATGTATTTGCCCACCAGGCCGATGCGCACCGTATCCCGTGGGTTGCGCAGGGTGTGTAAAAATTCATTCCACTTCGTCAGGTCGCTGGGTTTATCGCCAGGCAAGTGTAACTTGCGTAATACAGTGGTATCCAGATTTTCTTTTTGCATCTCCAAAGGCACTTCGTAAATAGTATCTACGTCCAGCGCCTGTATCACCGAGCCGCGCTCCACGTTGCAGAAGAGCGCAAGTTTTTTGCGCAATTCATCGGAGAGGGGCATCTCGGTGCGGCAAACGAGAATATCGGGCATTACCCCCAACGCCTGCAGTTCTTTAACGGAGTGTTGTGTGGGTTTTGTTTTTATTTCTTTGGCTGATTTTAGGTAAGGCAACAAGGTGAGGTGGCATATTAGGGTGTCGTGTTCTTCCAGTTCCCAGCGTATCTGGCGTACAGTTTCTATGAACGGCTGTGCCTCAATGTCGCCAATGGTGCCGCCTATTTCGGTGATAACAATATCGTACTCACCGGTTTCTCCCAATAACAGCATACGGCGTTTTATCTCATCGGTGATGTGCGGTATCACCTGCACAGTTTTGCCCAGGTAAGCTCCCTCGCGCTCTTTGCTGATAACATATTGATAAACTCTGCCGGTGGTTACGTTGTTGGCTTGCGAAGTGGGCACATTCAGGAACCGCTCATAATGCCCCAGGTCGAGGTCAGTTTCCGCACCGTCTTCAGTAACGTAACACTCACCATGCTCGTAAGGGTTAAGAGTGCCGGGATCTACATTAATGTACGGGTCAAACTTCTGTATCGTAACGCGGTACCCGCGGCTCTGAAGCAATTTAGCTAACGATGCCGCAAATATTCCTTTGCCTAAGCTGGAGGTTACGCCTCCCGTAACAAAAATATACTTAGCCATGGCTGAGGGTTTTGCAAATGTACGCACATCGCGCTGCATTTTGAAGTTACTGTGGATTAAAAGTTACCGCCCTGTTGAAATTTTTATTTTGTTTGATGAATGATGAACACACTACACATAATTACTACTCTCGTTTTTATATGTTATTCGGGGTACGCAGTTTCACAAACATACGTTTGGGCAAAAGGAGAAGGAGGTATTGGCAATGACGTAGCCAACTCCGTAACCGTTGACGAGCAGGGAAATACCTATGTAGCCGGCAATCTGGCAGGCATGGCAGAGGTTTCGGGCACACAGGTGCAAGGTATGGGGCTTTACGATGTATTGTTGGTTAAATACGGGCCCCAAGGTCAGGTAGTATGGATCAGAACCGCCGGTGACGACCGCAACCAGCAGGCAAATGCCATTAAATATAAAGACGGATTTATATATGTAGCCGGAATATTTGAGGATACCTGTTTTTTTGACCAGCAGTACGTAGTATCACAGGGAGAGGCAGATGTTTTTATAGCCAAATACGATGTTGCCGGTAATCTGATTTGGGTAAAGTCAGCCGGCGGACCGCAAACCGATCACCTGTCGGGTATTGATGTGGACAATGGAGGGAACGTATATGTGTGCGGCTATTATGAAACTACTGCACTTTTTGATACGGTAACGGTCACTACCACTAATTTTTTTGCCGAATCGTTTTTGGCAAGCTACCGCTCTGATGGTTCTTTTCGTTGGGTGAGGTCATCGGCAGGTACATACTCCAATCAATTCACTTCTTTGGCGGTGGACCCGGCAGGATATGTTTACTTTACGGGGTTTTTCGGCAGCACTTACAAGCTGGGCGGCACCACGCTGAACGCCGTGAGCAGCAGTTTGGATATACTCATTGGCAAAACAGATACGACCGGTGCGCTGATATGGCTAAAACGCGCCGGCGGCACATACGAGGATGCGGCAAACGCTATTTGTACCGACAATTCGGGTGACATTTACATTGCCGGATACTTTGGCGGCACAGCCACATTTGGCAATAACACAGTTACGTATTTGAACTACAACGATGTGTTCGTTGCCAAATACAATCCGCAGGGTGATAACCTGTGGGTGCGCACCGGCCGGGGTCAGGAATTGGAAATGGCATACGCTGTGGCTTGCGATAAAGCGGGGAACGTTTATGCCACAGGTCTGTATCAGGACCAGGCGGAATTCAGCGGTGTGAGTGTAACAGGCAATTTCCGCGATATTTTTATCGTGAGCTACAATACCAATGGCGACTTGCGATGGCTCAGTACTGCCGGCGGTGGCAACACCGATTGCGCCGTTAGCATAGCATTGCGCGATAACGACAACGTTGTCATTTCAGGGTATTATCTCTACACATGCACACTTGGCTCTATCTCGCTGCCTTATTCAGATGCCACCGACTGGTTGGTGGCAGAATTCAGCCCTCCATTTTTAAGTGGCACACATGCTATGCCCGAAGAGAGTATTTTTTTGTACCCCAATCCCGCCGGCAGTGAAGTAATGCTGCCGATACCTGAGCAAACGCCTGTTTATATTTACAATACCGGCGGTATGTTGATGACAACCCTGCATGTTACCGGTAAAAAACTTTTATTAAACAACCTGGCGCCCGGAGTTTATGTGTTGCAATTTGAAGCAGATGGAGAATTACAGCACAAAAAGCTAATACGCTATTGAGCATGACAGTAACATACAAAACAGAAGGGCAATGGGTAAACAACGCGTGGTTAATGGCGCTTACGCTCACAGTTGTTCCATTTGGTTTGATGGCATTATTGATGTACGCGGGTTTACCAGCTTGGGTGTCTATCATTGCATTTCTGGTAATTTTCATGCTGCTATATGTTTTCTTTTCGGGCGAGGCAACCTATACTTTGGATGAAAGCGGACTGAAAAGAACAGTAACCCCTTACCTGAGTAAAAAGCTCAGCTTCATTAAATCTATACAAGAGCAATATGCCTGGAGCCAGGTGCGCAGCTTTACCAACGACACAGATTACGGACGTACGCTGCGCGAATTTGAATATCTGACCATCACTTTTCAGGATGGTAAGAAGTGGCGCATTCGCCACGAGAATGATGAAGAAGGTTTTGATGCATTTCGCAATGAATTTTTGCGTATCATAAACGCTGCTAACGAAAGTTATGTGCGCAGTATGTTGCAAACGCAAAGCGCATCGCAGGTTAATTTCGGTGAGCGAAAAACACCAGAGTTGAAAACTGCTTCTGTATCGGGACCGCCGGTGTTTATCCGCAAACAAAAATCGTTGTATCAAACAGTGTGGGCAAAAGCGCTGTTGATAGTGATGATGCTGTTAACTGCGGTAGTACTTGCAGTGATGATAGCAGAACCTCAAAAGGTAAAATGGCATCATACATTACGCATTGGTTTGATAGTGATACCCGGCATTTTATACTTGTGGTATCGCATTACCAGAAAGGACCAGTGATGCGCCTGATACAGCGTGAAAAGTAATTCCGGTTAATGTGAAATACGTTGTAGAATTTTTATGACTGTTTTGAATTGCCCGTACACATGTGCGGTTTGTGTATGATAACGCATTAAATAACATAATACCGGGTTGTTTCCATCAACTTTCTGCCGGTGATATTGAGCATTCGTTTCTGTTTTTTGTCTTATGTGACGTGAAGTTTGACTTGTGCGCTTAAGCCGGGTG
>JANWXI010000130.1 GCA_025057415.1 Chitinophagales bacterium | reverse complement strand
TAAGGGAAAGCGCGCGATAGCCGGGTGAGGGATGCGGAGGGCGCGAGCGCAGCGAAGCGGCCGCGCCCGTACCTTTGAAAAATCAAAAAACTTACGGGCGCGGCGGGAGCGACAGCGCACCCCGTAGCCAGCCCGACCCCGCTGCCTTGCATCGCCTGGCAGCGGGGGCACCCCCAAATAATAAAAAATTATCTTATATATAAATTTTTTAATGTAAATACAGCCGGTCACTCTTCTTCTGCCACCACCTCGCGTACTTCGGGTACCATGCGCTTGAGCAGCCCTTCGATGCCGGATTTGAGGGTGATTTTGGAAGAGGGGCAGCCGCTGCACGAGCCCTGCAGCGCGAGGGTCACCACGCCATCGCGAAAGCTGCGAAATTCTATGTGGCCGCCGTCCATCTGGATGGCGGGTTTTACGTATTTTTCGAGCAGCTCGCGGATTTTTGTTTCGGCATCGTCTGCGCCGGAGGGTTGTGTGGTGAGGTCGCGCGGGAGTAGGGCATCGTCCACAGGTTTTTGGCCGCTTTGCAAAAACTGCTGCAGTGTTTGCCGGATGAGGGGGGAAATTTCCAACCAGTCGGCATCGGGAGCTTTGGTGATGGTGACGAAGTTGTTTGAGATGAACACTCCGCTGACGAACGGCAGGGCAAACATGGCCTGTGCGAGGGCGGAGCCGCCCGCCATTTCGGGCGAGCGGAAGTCGAGCTGAAAGTTAGGTAATATGTGACGATTGGTGAGGAATTTACGGCTTTGCGGGTTAGGCGTATCTTCCATGTAAACTTCTATGACGGGTGTTTGTTCCATAACGGTAATTCGTAACACAAAAGTAACAAGGAAGTTTGGTATCGGCTAATGTTCCTTTTTCTACTTTAGCGCCCGCATGATGATGCACTTGTTCCGCTGTGTCTTGTTGATTTTGAGTTTGCTGGTGGCAACATGCCGTTGCGTGACGGCTCAAACTACAACCGTTTGGACGCTTGAAAAATGTATTGAACATGCGCTGAAGAACAACCTCGGCATACAACAGGCACAGTTGCAGGCGCAATCGGGGCGGTATAATTATCTGCAGAGTTATCTTAACCTGTTGCCCAACCTGAGCGCGTTTATCAATCAGGATTGGACAAACGGACAGCAGTTCAGTTTGGCGGCATTCCGGGTGGTGAATGCCACCACCACTACGTTTGCCACCGGCGCCAATGCCGACCTGACGCTTTTTGCCGGTTTGCAGCAGGTGCACAACATTTTACGTAACAAGCAGGATTTGCTTGCCGCACACTTTGATTTGGAAGACCTGCGTAACACTACCATCCTGAATGTGACCACGGCTTTTTTGCAGTTGATGACTAACCGGGAGCTACTCCGTATAGCCGAAAACCAACTGCGCACATCGCAGTTGCAGCGCGATGCCGCTGAAAAACGCGTTAAGGCAGGCGCACTGCCCGAAACAGCGCTGCTCGACCTGCAGGCGCAAGTTGCGCGCGATGAGGCGGGTGTAACGAATGCGCGCAATGCGTTTGAACTTTCTAAACTCGGCCTGCGGCTCATTCTGCAGCTAAAGCCCGATGAACCGTTTGAGGTGTCGTTGCCGGAGCTATCGTATGAGCCGGCAAGAACATCCACCACCGGCAGTGCACTGCAGGTGTATCAAACGGCCGTGGCGGTGCAGCCGTCTATTTTGGCGGCGCAAGCCCGGCTGCAAAGCGCTGCGTACAGCCGCAGGATGGCCTGGGGCGCCTTGCTGCCAACTATTACGCTCAACGCCTCGCTGTATGATTACTACACCAATCAGCAGAAGGCGTTTGATACTACGGTCAATGAATTTGTCACCATTCCGTTTCGCACGCAGTTCAGAGACCAGTTTCGCAAAGGCATCGGGCTGACCCTCACAGTGCCCCTGCTGAGCCGCGGGCAACGCATGATAAATATCGCTAATACAAAAATCCAATACCAGATTGCCAAACTGCAGCTGGAGAACCGCAAGAACGCGCTGCTGCAAACCATTTACGAAGCCGATGCGCAGTTAAGGGCTGCCGCAGAAGCGTACGCTGCCGCCAAAAAAAGTTACGATGCTGCCGCAGCGGCTTTCGCGGCACAGGAAAAGCGGTATTTATCGGGTTCTTCCTCGCTGCCTGATTATCAGATTAGTCGTAACAATCTGGCCGCTGCCGAGAGCGAGCTGGTGCGGCAAAAGTACACGTACATTTTTCGCAAAAAGGTGCTTGATTTTTATGAAGGGAAACCGATTAACCTCCAGGAGTTTTGATACATTATGAAAAAAAATAAAACCATTTGGATAGCGGCGGGAGCGCTGGCGCTGCTGATATTAATTTCGGTAATCGGCAAAAAAGCCGGCTGGTTCGGGAAAGAAGATGCGCTCCGCGTGGCTGTAGAAAGCGTGACGAAGCGCACGATAGTGGAGAGTGTGACAGCCAGTGGTAAAATCAATCCGCAAACGGAGGTGAAGCTCAGCTCGGAGGTGTCGGGCGAGGTGATACGATTACTCGTAAAGGAAGGCGACTCGGTGAAAAAAGGCGACCTGTTGTGTGTGATAAATCCCGCTATATATGAGTCGGTGGTAATACAGGCGGGTGCGAGCGTAAACCAAAGCAAGGCAAATCTGGCTGCTGCCAAAGCCAATGCCATACAGATGCAGGCCGCATGGGAGCAAGCCAAACGCCAATTCGAGCGCTCCAAAAAACTTTTTGAAGATAAAGTGATATCAGAGGCAGAATACGAGGCGGCGCGTTTGCAATACGAGCAAGCCCATTCTAACTATGCCTCGGCAAGTGAGCAGGTAAACGCGGCAGAGTTTACGGTAAAAAGCGCCGCAGCGCAGTTGCAACAGGCACAAGACAATTTACAAAAAACAAAAATATATGCTCCCATAGGTGGCATTGTATCGCTGGTGAATGTTAAACTCGGAGAGCGCGTAGTGGGCACCGCCCAAATGGCAGGTACCGAGTTAATCCGCATTGCCGATTTGGATCACTTGCAGGTAGAAGTAGATGTTAATGAAAACGATGTGCTGCGCGTAAGCATAGGCGATTCAGCCACCGTAGAGGTGGACGCATACCCCAAGAAAAAGTTTAAGGCCGTAGTGCACCAAATCGCTTATTCGGCTACAAATGCGCTGCTTGCCAACCTCAGTAACCAAGCCACAAACTTTACGGTGAAATTGCGCATGCTCCCCGAAAGTTACCGCGAGCTGGTTGACCCGGCTGCGGGGCGCAAGTATCCTTTTCGCCCCGGCATGAACGCCACCGTTGACATCACCACCGAAATACGCCATGAGGCGCTATCGGTGCCTATACAATCGGTAACCCTGCGCGATAAAAACAAGGCGGCTAAAAAAAGTAAGAGTACGAAAAACGATGATGCGGAGCGCGAAGATACCGCGCCGGAACGCAGTGAACTGGAAGAGGTCGTTTTTGTGGTGAAAGACGGTAAAGTACAGGCGCGCCGCGTGGTGACGGGTATTCAGGACAATACGTATTTTGAAATTAAAGATGGGGTGAAAGAAGGTGAGGAAGTCGTAAAGGCGCCGTTTAAACTAATATCAAAAAAGCTGAACGATGGCGATGCGGTGCTCGTGGTGCCCGAGGACGAACTGTTTACGGATGAGGAGGAGGATTGACGCAATTACCAGGCGATGTAGGGCTGTAGTTTGCGCATCATGCTGTCATTTACCAACGGAATTTTCATTAGCTCATCGGAGGATTGTATGCGCCGGTGTTGCTGGCGATATTGCACGATGAGCCGGGCTAACCTATGGCGGATGTACGGATGATTGCGCAAGGTTTCCTCATCGGCAGTGTTGATGGGGATTTTTCGGGGTGTAACGTCGGCAATGCTCAACCTGTTGCGAATTTTTTGGTACGTGCTGTCGGGCATGCCCCATACTTCGCGCAGCTGTTCGATTTGCACAAAACCACCCAACGCTTCGCGATAGCGCACGATGCGCGTTGCCAGTACGGGACCTATGCCCGGCAAACTTTCCCATGCAGCGGAGTCGGCTGCGTTCACATCGATGGCAGCGTTGATATTTTGCCTGCGCGGGAGAGGAAGATTTTCCTTTACTACAGTTACCTGCTCAGGTATTTGAACACAGGGTAAAATATGCTGATACATTTCATCGCTTATCACATACAATTTGCGCAGGTCTTCGGGTTTGGTAAATCGCCCGCCGCGCGATATAAATTTTTGAATAGCTGCCGACTGCGCCGTACTGAAACCGAGTTTTTGCCATTCGGCATCGGTGGCGGTGTTAGGGTCGAACGGGAAACACGGCGGCAAGGTTTCTTTTTCTTTGAGCCGGCTTACGTTTGCGACAGGTTCATACGGATTCACAATGTAAGGCGCGGTTTCTTCTTCGCTGATAGTTGTATCGCGCCTGAGTTCTTCTTGCCATGCGTATATGATTCTCTGCACGCGCCGGTAAGCCGCGGTATCGTTCTGGATCGGCTCGGGCGGAAAAATGTACCGGTGGGTAAACAATAGAATATTCGCAGCAACAGCGATGAGCAACATGGCCACCACGGCTCTTCGTTCCCATACGGTGAAGACGAAATAACGCTCCAGCCACCTCAGCATGGGTTGTTGTTATTATGCTAAAATAACAGAAGGAGCGTTGCTGGATACTCGCTTAGCTTGGCAACTTCTGCAAGCGTATTTTTACGGTTGCGCAGAGTTCCGCGCAATCTTTACGGTATGGTGGGTTATACCACCTCCCACGTATTATCACCGCTCAATATTTTTTGCAAAGGAATTGGCTTTTGTTTTTCGGCTGCATAGCGCATTTGCCCGTGTACATCGTCTTCAAAGCATGCCCGCTGTTCGCAGTAAAACACACCAAAGGGGCAAGGCATATTTTCTAACTCGGCAAAGCGCGCTAAAAGGAATGCCTTTGTTTTGTCTGTTTCGTCATGTATCCAAAGTTCATCGGGAGATATACCGGTATTCAAATCCACGACAACCGGTTTAAGCCCGTCTAAACGAACACCTTTGTCGTTTTGAGCACCGAATATGAGCGGTTTGCCGTGCTCTAACATGAGGGTGTGGTCTTTTTTGGTGTCTTTTTCGGTAAGCAATTTAAATGTTTCGTCATTAAACACCGGGCAATTCTGGTACACTTCCACAAACGCGGTCCCTTTGTGCCGGGTTGCTCTGCGGTAGATGGTTTGTTGGTGTTTGGGGTCGCGGTCAATGGTACGCGCCACAAAGGTGGCTTTGGCGCCCAGCGCGAGCGCGGGGGGGTTAAATGGTTCGTCCACCGAGCCGAAGGGAGTAGATTTTGTCACCTGACCTTTGTATGATGTGGGCGAGTATTGTCCTTTGGTAAGCCCGTAAATTTCGTTGTTGAACATGATGAGGCGCAGATTGGGATTTCTGCGCAGCAGGTGAATGAAGTGGTTACCGCCTATGCTCATCAGGTCACCGTCACCGGTAATGACCCACACTTCCAGTTCCGGATTTATCAGTTTGATACCGGTGGCAATAGCAGTGGCTCTGCCGTGAATGCTGTGCAGCCCGTAAGTATTCATATAATACGGCAGGCGCGAGGAACACCCGATGCCCGACACGAAAACTACATTTTCTTTTTTGGTGATATATTCAGGTAAGATGCTCTGAATTTGTTTCAGAATAGTGTAATCACCGCAGCTCGGGCACCATTTTATTTCCTGGTCGCTGGCAAAGTCGCGCGCAGTCAGCACATTATTTTGTTCAGTAGCAGTCATATATATTAAAATTTTAATTTATGTATAGCTCGCGTATTTTTTGTTTCAGTTCGTTTACGGTAAAGGGTTGACCTTGAATTTTGTGATAGCCGACAGCGTCTATCAGGTATCGTGCCCGTATAAGTTGCAGCAGATGCCCGCTGTTGTTTTCGGGGATGAGGACTTTTTCATACCTGCGAAGCAGGTCGCCCAGATTTTTAGGGAAAGGATTCAGGTGACGAAGGTGCACATGCGCCACTGTGAAACCTTCTTCGCCAAGTTCAATCGCAGCGCTTTTGATAGCTCCATACGTAGAACCCCAACCCAGCACACAAACTTTAGCATCATAAATGCCGTTATCGGGCGCTGCCGGCGGTATAAATTCGGCTATTTTATTCACCTTCTCCGCCCGCAGGCGCACCATCTTCTCGTGGTTTGCGCCATCGTACGATACGTTTCCGGTTTCGTGTTGTTTTTCAAGTCCGCCTATGCGGTGCTCCAGGCCGGGTGTGCCCGGCAACACCCAGGGGCGCACGTGCCGCTCGTCACGCTTGTAGGGTAAGAAATTGCCCCCCGGGTTATTGTGGGTACGGGTAAACGGCGGTTGAATGGGTTTTAGTTGATCTGCAGCGGGAAAGCGCCACGGTTCAGCGCCGTTGGCGATGTATCCATCGCTTAAAAAAATTACCGGCACCACATGCTCCAGCGCTATGCGGGCGGCCTCATACACCGCATCAAAACAATCGGCAGGGGAGCATGCCGCTACAATGGGAAGCGGAGCTTCGCTATGGCGGCCATACATAGCCATCAGCAAATCGGCCTGTTCGGTCTTGGTGGGCAAACCGGTAGAGGGGCCTCCGCGCTGTATGTCCACAATCAGGAGGGGTATTTCGAGCATGACGGCTAAACCGATTGCTTCGGTTTTGAGCGACATGCCAGGGCCTGAGGTGGTGGTCATGGCTAAAGCGCCCGCATACGAGGCGCCTATGGCTGCGCAAATTGCGGAGATTTCGTCTTCGGCCTGAAAGGTGATAACCCCGTTGGCTTTGTACTTAGCAAGTTCGTGCAGCACATCCGAGGCGGGCGTGATGGGGTAAGAACCGAGAAATAACCGCAGTCCGGCTTTTTCGGCTGCGGCCATTGCGCCTATCGCCAATGCCTGATTTCCCGATACGCTGCGGTAAACGCCCGGGGGCAATACGGCTTTGCCAATGCGATAGCGGGTGGTGAATATTTCAGCCGTTTCACCGTAGTTCCATCCGCTGTGCAATGCGCGGATGTTCGCTTCCAGAATTTCAGGTTTACCTGCAAACTTCTCGCCCAATGCGCGCATCGTATAGTCCATGCTGCGGTCAAACATCCAATAGAGCAGCCCCAGCACAAACATATTTTTGCACCGGTCTATATCGCGCATATTCAAGCCGGTGTCTGCCAGCGCATCGCGCGTAAGACGTGAAATATCTATTTTGTAAAGTGTGTAATTTTCCAGTGTGCCATCTTCGAGCGGGTTCGCCCCATCGGGGTAGTTTGCCAGCTTGAGATTTTTACTGTCAAAGCCGGCGGTGTTGGCAATGATAATGCCGCCCGGGCGCACACGTTTGAGGTCGTTTTTGAGCGCGGCTGCGTTCATGGCCACAAGCACATCGTAGTAATCGCCCGGGGTGTGGATGTCGCGGCTGCCGAAATGCACCTGAAAACCCGATACCCCCGCCACGGTGCCTGCCGGCGCGCGAATTTCAGCAGGAAAATCCGGGAAAGTGGCAACATCGTTACCACCCAGCGCACTGGTGTAGGTAAACTGTGAGCCGGTGAGTTGCATGCCATCGCCCGAGTCGCCACTAAAGCGCACCACCACAGTGTCGGTATCTTTTATGGATATGTGTTTTTCGCTGTACGAATTGCGCTCGTTACTCATTCTTTACTTTTCAATACTACAAATGAAATTTTTTCTGTTTTGGCTAAAAGTTGTTCATCGGTTTCTACCATCATTTCATCGGC
>JANWXI010000012.1 GCA_025057415.1 Chitinophagales bacterium | reverse complement strand
TAAAACCGCACAATACATCAAAAATGTATTCACCTTGTTAAACGCTCGTAATGAAATTTTTAACGGGGGGTGCCCCCGCTGCCAAGCCATGCAAGGCAGCGGGGTCGGGCTTGTTACGGGGTACGCTGCGCTTCCGTCACGAGCGCATCACAATCGTATGTAAGCGGAGCGCTCGTGACCACGCCCGCCACAAGCGGGCGTGCCCTCCACATCCCTCACCCGGCTAAACGCACCCAAACTTAAATGTGCCTCACCAAACATCATCGCGTTTTGCACTCAGTTTCCCGTGGGTTCTATTTCGCAATTTACTCTTTCACCTAACCTCTGCCTGTAAATGCCTATCACCCGTCCCTTGCAAATCATTTTTCACTTTTCACTTTTACTACAATACTCTCAAACATCACACCATTAATTCATTTTCAAATTTCCGTTATCCACCTCATGTACTTACCTGCATCATCCAAAATAAATACATCACACACCGCTCAAATAATAATTCCTGTACCATCGCTGAAACGACAGTAAACTCAACAATATCCACTGCACATCTCCCGGCTGCGTGCTGAATAACTGTTCGCGAAGATCCCGCATGGCGATAACTGAAAAAATACCTTGCTCCTCTATCCACTGTTCGTCAAACACCTCCCGCTCCAACCAGGGCAATAACTCTTTTCTGAACCATTTCAGTATCGGCACCTCAAAACCCATTTTGCGCCGGGTAAACAGCTCGGGTGGCAGTTCATCCCGAAAGGCCTCCTTCAATATCCGCTTACCATCGGAGCCATCGCGTTTGTAATGCACCGGTAGCGAAAAAGCAAAATTCACTACCGTGTAATCCAACATCGGCACGCGCACCTCCAAGCTGTTTGCCATACTCATCAAATCCACCTTTGTAAGCATATCCCCGGGCAGTACAAGGTGCATGTCACTGTATAACACATCATTCAAGGTACCATTGGGGCTAATATACCTCGTCAACTCATCGCGCGCCGCATCAATGGCAGCTTCATCATACTTCACCTTATCGCTTAGCAGCCGAAGTACCTGCTCCTGCGACTGAAATGAGCACCAGCGCCAGTACCGGTCTTTGGCGCTCAGGCGAAGGCCCTCGCTATAACGCAGCAATTGCCTGAGCCGGTTGCCAAGTGCCGAATGGCGCGAACCGGGCAATAACCTCAGCACAGGATACCCCGCCCTTATCAAAAAATTGAGCGCTGAATTTTCACGCGCTTGTAACTCTGCCCGGTGTTTGTTGTATCCGGCAAACAACTCATCACCGCCGTCTCCCGATAGCGCCACCGTCACCCTGCGGCGCGTTTGGCGGCTAAGGACATACACAGCAATTGATGAGGGGTCTGCAAATGGTTCATCAATATAATTCAGTATATCGTCTATACAGGCAAATATTTCTTCATTGGCAATAGAGAATACCGTATGCTCACTTCCTATTTTTTTCGCTACCAGATTAGCGTAATACGTTTCATCAAAATACGGTTCATCGCGAAAACCAATGCTGAAAGTGTGTAAGTGCGGTGTATGCCGGGCAGCACAGGCACTTACGATAGACGAGTCAAAACCACCGCTCAGAAAAGCGCCAAGAGGCACATCGCTGACCAACCTGCGTTTTACGGCTTCATCTAACAAATCATGAAGCTTCTGCTTGGCTTCTTCAAAACTCATACCGCCTGCATCGGGCTTGCTGCCAGGAGTGTAGGGAATTTCGTAATACTTACCGGTGGTGTATTGACCTGTTTCATCACACAAAGCATAAGAACCCGGCGGCAACTTTCTGATACCTTTAAGCATGCTCAGGGTGGGAGGCACATAATTCAGTTGCAAAAACACGGGCAGCACATTCCACTCTATTTCGCGCTGCACCGGAAACTCCAGCAGCGCTTTTAATTCGCTGGCAAAAAACATCTTTTCAGCGTCGCGATACAGATGAAGAGGTTTTATGCCATACCGGTCGCGCGCCAGAAAAGTTTGCCCCGTATGTGCATCGTAAATCGCGAAAGCAAAAAAACCGTTTAAATACTGCAGACATCCTTTCCCCATGCGCATAAAAAGTTGCAGCAACACTTCGGTATCAGAGGTAGTTTGCAACACTACGTCAGGCAAAAACTTTTGCCTCAACTCACGGTAATTAAAAATCTCCCCGTTAAAAATAATAGTGTAACGACCAGAGCTATCGTGCATAGGTTGATTGGCAGCACTGCTCGTGTCTATGATAGAGAGGCGTGCATGGGCAAAGCCGGTTTTCGCTGACAAACGAACCGATGCCTGATTATCCGGCCCGCGTTGGCGCAGCCGGGCTATGGCGCGCTGTAACGCCTCCCCGTAATCTGTCTCCCCCTTAAAACTGATATAACCCGCTATACCGCACATATCATGGCTTTAACGCTTCGTACTCACGGCAAATGTCGCGCATAAAGTCCACCGTCACCTGAATATCGGGATATATGACACGGTCTGCAACGTATGCCGGCACAACCTTGCGGTACGCCTCGCGAATTTCTTCTATAAAAGGAGAGCTTCTGAGCGGCCTGCGAAATTCCAGCGCCTGCATAGCCGTCATAAATTCAATGGCTAAAACTTTTTCAATGTTATACACTATCTTATATGTTTTTACGGCGGCATTTGCGCCCATGCTCACGTGGTCTTCCTGCCCATCGCTGCTGGTGATGGTGTCAACACTGGCGGGGGTGGCGAGTTGTTTGTTCATTGATACAATAGCTGCAGCGGTGTATTGCGGTATCATCAGCCCTGAGTGTAATCCGGAGTTTTGTACCAAAAATTTCGGTAAGCCGCGTTTCCCCGAAAGTAACTGAAATGTTCTCCGCTCCGATATTGACGCCAGTTCGCTCATAGCGATACCCAAATAATCCAGTGCCAGCGCGAGCGGCTCGCCATGAAAATTTCCTCCGCTCAGTATCATGTCCTCTTTTTCAAAAATCAGCGGGTTGTCGGTAACGGCATTTATTTCCCGCTCAAACACTTCTTTTACCTGCATAACCGCGAATTTCACGGCCCCGTGCACTTGCGGCACACACCTGAAGGAATAAGGATCCTGAATGTTCGTTTTCGGTTGAGAGGCAATCTCACTGTCGCGTAAAAAAAACAACACATTGGCTGCGCTTTCAATTTGCCCGGGATGATTGCGCACGCGCTGTATGGCCGGATGAAATGCATCTGTGCGCGCCATAAATGCATCTATGGAGACTGCTGCTGTGAAGTCGGCCAGTTTCTCCACCCGTAGGGCCTCTATTACCGAGTAGCACCCCCAGGCGCTCATGAATTGCGTGCCATTGAGCAAAGCCAATCCCTCTTTGGCTTTCAGCCGCAGGGGTGCAATCCCCGCCTCGCGCAGTGCGTCAGCAGCATCGCGTTTCTCCCCTTTGTATCGCACCCAACCTTTGCCGATGAGCGGCAGTGAAAGGTGTGCCAACGGGGCAAGATCACCACTTGCCCCGAGAGAACCCACCTCCCACACCACCGGTAAAATTTCGTGGTTGTGCAATTCAATCAGTTTCTCTACCAACGCAGCGCTCACACCTGAGTAACCCAGCGAAAGCCCATGTACTTTCAGTAACATCATCAACCTGACAACCTCGGGGATAACTTCATCACCCATACCGCAGGCATGGCTCATCACCAGATTTTCCTGCAGTTGCTCCATTTCGCTGGGAGAAATTACCACATCACACAAGGCGCCAAAACCGGTGTTGATGCCGTAATACAGCGCCCCCTGCTCCGTAAGCTTTCTTTCCAGGTAACCGCGGTTTGCTTCAATGCGCTCGAACGCAGCTCGGGTCAGCGCCAATCTGGGCCGCATTGTTAAATAACTGCTAAGCGTCTCGATATGAAGGGAATCATCGCCAATGGTCAGCGTATTGTCCATTTACCCGCTTTAAAGCGGGTAAAAGTAGAAGTTTTACAGAAGTATAATGCGCTGGGTCGTGAGTTTACCAGGAGTAGCATGTATTTTCCGCGTAGATTTTTCAAATTTGCCCTATGCTTAACCAGCGCATTTCGCAAAAATTGCTTCAAAAGCTCTCACCGCAGCAAATTCAATTAATGAAATTGCTGCAGATACCCACAGCTAATCTGGAGCAACGCATAAAAGAGGAACTTGAAGCCAATCCGGCGCTGGAGGAAGGCGATGGAGACAGCGAAGAACTCCCGGAAATTGACCTGGATATCAACGACAACGACCCCCCAGCTGTTGAAGAGGAAGATCAACCCTCCGAAGAGGAGGATACAACCCAAAATGACGAGGAGTTTGACATTCAGGATGGGCCGGATATGAGCGAGTACTTCGCTGACGATGATGGCGAAATTGCTGAGTACAAAATCGCAGACCCCAACGCTTATCACGACCCTGATAATGATAAAAAAACCATACCCGTTTCCACCACATCTACTTTTCATGAGTACTTAGAGCAACAAATCGGACTTTTAAACCTGGATGAGCGCCGCAAACAAATAGCGATGCACATCGTGGGCAGCATAGATGATGATGGATACTTGCGTAGGGATATAGATACTCTCAGTGATGAGGTGGCGTTTCGCCTGAATATCCAATGCAGCCCTGCAGAAGTAGAAGAAATACTCTCACAAATTCACAAATTAGACCCACCGGGGGTAGGTGCACGTTCGCTGGAGGAGTGTTTGTTAATCCAACTCCGCAGAAAAGAAAACAAAACCTATTTCACCGAGCTTGCCATCAAAACCATCGAACAACATTTCGAACTTTTCGCCAAAAAGCACTACGAAAAACTGGCACGTGCGCTGGATATTAGCGATGAAGCGCTCAAAGACGTAGTAGATGAAATTATTCACTTAAATCCCAAACCCGGCAGCAATTTCAGCGGAGGAGGAGGCGAGCAGTACATCATTGTTCCTGACTATATACTAACCAACAACGGGGGCGAGTTGCAACTTTCGCTCAACAGCGCCAACGCGCCCGAGTTGCGCATCAGCGCGCATTTCCGCGAAATGATAGACCATTACAAAAAATCAAAAGACAAGTCGAAACAGCAAAAAGAAGCCATGCTGTTTATCAAGCAAAAAATTGATTCAGCTAAGTGGTTTATTGATGCCATCAAGAGCCGCTACCACACCATGCTCGCGGTTATGCAAGCCATCATGGATATACAAAAGGAGTACCTGACCACCGGTGATGAAACGCTCCTGAAACCCATGATACTTAAAGACGTTGCAGAGCGTACCGGATTAGATATTTCAACGGTATCGCGCGTTGCCAACAGTAAGTACGTACAAACCGAGTTTGGTACTATACCGTTAAAGTTTTTTTTCAGTGAGGCGCTCAGCACCGATAGCGGAGAGGAAGTAAGTACCCGCGAGGTGAAAAAAATACTCTCTGAGCTGATTGCGATGGAAAGCAAGCGCAAGCCCATTAGTGATGAAAAGCTGACACAAATACTCCGCCAGCGCGGTTACAACATTGCCCGCCGCACCGTTGCGAAATATCGCGAGCAGCTTAACATCCCCGTGGCTCGCCTGCGCAAGGAATTATAGTAAACTTACTCTATGCGACTCATTGCACACATCACTTCCTGGATACTGCATCCGCTGCTTTTTCCTACGTATGGGCTTTTGCTGATATTGTTGCTCTTGCCGGGCCGGTACGGATATTTTGGCGATAAACTGCACGTAGTGTGGCTGATACTTGTGGTGGCGCTTACGTTTGTTTTCCCGGCGGTGTGGCTCCTGATGATGAAGCAACTGGCCATGATTCAGAATTTAGAATTGCCAACCAACAAAGAGCGCATCATTCCGTTTGTGGCAGTAATAACATTTTACTTATGGTCTGCGTGGATGTTTAAACCTGCTGCTAATATGAAGATCCCTCCCGATGAAAATATCTTTTTGATGCTTTCAGGCGCCTCAATATCGGCATTTATTGCCTTTTTTATAAACGTGTTTACAAAAATCAGTTTACATGCTTTGGGTGCGGGCAACCTAGTGGCATTGTTTATTTTACTAACCCGGCTAGCCGACTACGACCTTCGCATGGCACTGCCGGTAATCATCCTGCTGGCGGGGCTTACCGGTACTGCCCGTCTGCTTCTCAATGCCCATACTCCCGCTCAGGTTTACAGCGGCTATCTGGCCGGCTTCACCGGACAATTCATAGCGTTCACGATACTGCCAATTACGGGAATTATCTGAGCCGATTTATGCAGCAAGGCGCGACACACCAATCGAAATGTAATTGTGGATATTGAGAAATAGCATCGCTCACAAGTTTTGTGGTTATTATATAAAATGCCTTTGCCTCTACAAGATGTAAACCACGCATGATACTTGCGTGATTTATAGCTTAAAGTTGTTGTATGCTAAGTGTATGCCATTAGATAGGACATTTTAGTGGAAAGGACATACTATAGGAATTTTCCGAAGCGCTCCTCTAATGCCTGATAGCGGTAGTCAAATATGTATTCCACGCTGCGTTTTACCCAAAGCGCATGGACAAGTTTGCCCAGCACGCCTAAAGGTAGTTTATACGTAACCATATCCGTCATTTCAATACCACCCTGTATAGCTTTGAAACGATGTTCATGGTGCCATACCGCATAGGGTCCTACGCGTTGCTCATCAATAAAGTATTCGTATTCCTTTACATGCGTTATTTCTGTCATCCAAAAAAGCGGTACGCTTGCTAAAGGGCTAACGCGATATGTAATAATTTGCCCTTCGTACATTTTTTCTCCGCCCGTGTTAGATAAAATACGAAAGTTCATGTAAGGTGGTGTGATGAGCGAGAGATTGTATGGCGAGGAGAAAAAATCCCACGCACGCTCCAGCGAGATTGGTAAACGTTGAGTACGTGTAAGGGTGTGCACAGTTAACGAATAACCAATAACAAAAACAAATGAATGATAAATATGTTTAAAGTGTTATGAGCGAAATAACCCTCGTATTTCCGCACCAGTTATTTGAACATAACCCCGCCATCCATCATAACCGCGAGGTGGTGCTTATAGAAGAGTGGCTCTTTTTTCACCAGTATTCTTTTCATTGCCAGAAACTTGCCTATCACCGGGCTACCATGCGTTGTTATGCCGATTGGCTCATAAAATCTGGCCATCGGGTTACTTACATAGAAGCAACGGATGTGCGAAGCGATGTGCGCCGGTTTATGGCATCACTGGCAGGCAGTGACGTGCGCTGCATACACTACACCGACACCGCGGATGATTGGCTTCAGAAAAGAATAATAAGCAGCGCCCGGCAAAATAATATTTCACTTATCAGCTATGAAACACCCAATTTTATATGCTCTGCCCGGTATGTACACGAGTACTTTGCCGAAACTGAAAAATTTCATTTAACGAGTTTTTACATAGCACAGCGCAAGCGCCTGAACTTGCTGCTAGAAGCCGGAAAGCCCGCCGGCGGGCGTTGGACTTACGACTCCGAAAACCGCAAAAAACTTCCTGCCCGCGTGTATGTTCCCCCTTTGCCAGAGGTGCCGGATGATACTTACACCCGCGAGGCATGGGCGTATGTAAATCGCTATTTTCCTCAAAATCCCGGCGTGCGCAATCGCATGTTGTACCCCATTCGTCATGCTACTGCCCGCGAATGGTTCGCGCAATTTCTGAAAGAGCGGTTTACTCATTATGGCGATTATCAGGATGCCATTAGCGCTCAGCAAAATTATTTGTTTCATGCGGTTATCACCCCCATGTTCAATGTAGGGTTGCTGTGTCCCGATGAGGTGCTGCAAATGTGCTTGGCTGGCTGGCGCGAGTACCGTATTCCCATCAATGCGCTGGAAGGGTTTGTACGGCAAGTGCTCGGGTGGCGCGAGTTCGTACGGGCTGTTTATATTCTTAAAGGAGTGCGCCAACGTAACGGCAATTACTGGAACAACCAACGCTCCCTGCCGGCCTCATTCTACAACGGAACTACCGGTATAGCGCCGGTAGATAACACCATACGCAAACTGCTGAACGGCGCCTACAATCATCACATAGAGCGCCTGATGGTACTGGGCAATTTCATGCTGTTATGCGAAATACATCCCAACGATGTGTACCGATGGTTTATGGAGTTGTACATTGATGCGTACGACTGGGTGATGGTGCCCAATGTGTATGGCATGAGCCAATTTGCCGATGGCGGCATGATGAGTACCAAGCCGTACATTTCATCGTCAAACTATATTTTGAAAATGAGTGATTATCCGCGTGGCCAGTGGTGTGAAGTGTGGGATGCATTGTATTGGAGGTTTATATATCTCCATCAGGATTTTTTTGCTAACAACCCTCGTATGCGTGTGATGGTGGCGCGTGTACACGACAAGCCCGAACAGATGAAACAGCATCTGCAGCGTGCCGAAGCATTTCTGGAACAACTGCGTTAATTATCGTAGGCAACGGAGCCACTTTATAGCAAAAATCCGTAAGTGCGACACCCGGTTTACTGCCCGTGAAAAAATACTCAAGAGGGAAGCTGAGAATATTGCGATAAAAGCATTAGAGGCAGTAAAATATATAATTTATTTGTTATGTACGTAATGATATACTTTGCAATCAATATTTTGGTTGTTTTCTCTGAAAATAACAAAAATAACCCTGCAATTTTAAAATTTAACTTTAAAAATGCAGGGTAAATTAACGGGTATATTTTTCTAACCAAATACTTAAAGAAACGACTTGTATGCGCCTGTCAATGGCGTAATGGACATCGGTACCCGGCACCACAACGAAGGCCTTTTTAATCCGTAAATCTTCCATGCTGTTACGCAGTCCCTTCATAACGGGCGCTGAAGGGTTCAGTTTTATTTCTACAACGGTTTGAGGTTTGTTGTAGTGAGCAATCACCAGGTCGCACCCGGCACCGTCTTGCGTACGGTAGTAGAAATAATTTTTTTCTGCGCCGGCGTGTTGTATGATTTGCTCGATAACGTAGCCCTCCCAGGAGTAGCACACCTTTGGGTTGTTAAGAAGGTTTTTGTGGTGTGTGATGCCCAGTAGGTGATGCAGCATACCGCTATCGCGCACGTACAGTTTGGGCGAACGCACAATGCGCTTTTTGGGGCTATTGGCATAAGGAGGTAAAAGACGAATGAGGTAAGCGTGCATCAGATAATCGAGCATTTGGCTCACGGTGGGTACCGATACGCCCAGCGCGTGAGCATATTCGCTTTTGTTGAGTATTTGCCCGTGGTTGTAAGCTATCATTTGTAGTAAGCGCGTGAGCGTGTGTGAAGGTGTAGGTAAACCGAGCATAGGCAGGTCGCGCTCTACGTATGTGCGCAAAAAAGCGCTGTGCCAAACATTCCATAACGCCGCCGTACGCTGGCGAATAGCATCCGGAAAACCACCGCGCAGCCAGTGCGTGCGGTAATCAATTTTTGCAGATACTTCGGAGAGCAGCAAAGGACTTAGTTCTTTGTAAACAATTCGCCCGGCCAGGGTTTCAGAGCTTTTTTGGAGCAAATCGGGTGAGGCGGAGCCAAGCAGCAGGTACCTTCCCGGTTTGCGCTGCCGGTCTATCTCGGAGCGTAAAGCCGGAAACAACTCGGGAGTGCGCTGTATTTCATCAATGACGATAAGATGGTCGCGGTAGGAGTCAAAAAATAATCTTGGGTTAGAGAGCGCCCGGTGGTCGTCAACATCTTCCATGTCGAGGTACACGGACTTGCGAAATTTTTTTAACAGCGTGCGGGCGAGGGTTGTTTTGCCTACCTGCCGCGCCCCGAGCAAGGCAACGGCAGGGAAATGGCGTAATAACCGCACCAGTTCTTTTTCCAGTAATCGGGTAAACATAACCCTGCAAATTTAAAATTTTATTTTAAAAATGCAGGGTTGTAAAATTGTAATTTTATTTAATAGATATGCATGAAAGACGGCAGAAAGGGAAGATGATTGGCGGCTCGGTTGCTTGAATGCCGAGAAGCGGACGTGTGTTTGCCGTGCATGCACAACGGGAAGCGAGGATGTTGTATTAAGGTATTTGCCGGGTGAGGGATGCGGAGGGCGCGAACGGAGTGAGCGGTGCGTAACGCAGTGGAGCACGGGAGCGAAGCGCACCCCGAAGCAAGCCCGACCCCGCTGCCTTGCACAGCTTGGCAGCGGGGGCACCCCCTAAAAATATATTAAGATGATGCGATGGTTTGCAGGGCATGGATGAGCCGGTCGAGCTCTTCGGTGGTTGTGTAAACGTGTGGTGTTATGCGAATGCCGTTTACGTTTTCGTGTACGATAGAGGTGGTGTGCAGCCGGTATTTTTCAAGCAGGGTGCTGACGATTTCAGGGGGATTTTTCCCTTGTATGCCGACGGTGGCTAAGGCGCCGCTGAACTGCGGGTGCAGCGAGGTGTAGAGTTTGATGCCTTTTGTATTGCGGATTTTTTCGCACCAATAATTTTTGAGGTAGTGCAGGCGTGCGGCTTTGCGCTCGTTGCCGATCATTTCCTGAAAATCGAGCGCGGCGTGTATGGCGTGTTCGGCTGCAAAGGAGCGTGTGCCTAAGTTTTCGAATTTGCGGATGTCGCTGCCGTCGGGTTCGGGGGCGGAGAGCAGCGCCCAAACCTTTTTGATTTTTTCTTTTTTGATGAACATAAACCCTGTGCCGAAAGGTGCGCAGAGCCATTTGTGAAGCGAGGTGGCGTAATAATCGCAATCAAGTTCGCGGATGCTGTGTGGGATGTGTGCGTAGGTGTGCGAGGCGTCCACAATAACTTCGCAGCCGTATGCGTGAGCCATGTCGGCAATTTTGCGGGCGGGCAGTATTTGCCCGGTCCAGTTTATCATGTGGGTTACGTGAACGATTTTGGTGCGAGGGGTGATGGCTCTGCGGAATTTTTCTACGATTACTTCTTCGTCTTCTTCGGGCAAGTTCAAATCGACCCAGTTGAGTTTTATGCCATCGCGTTTTTGCCGTTGTTTCCAGGCGTTCATCATATTGGGGTAATCGTATTTGCTGAGTACCACCTCATCGCCACGCTGCAGGTCTAAACCGAAGATGATGGTGTTGAGGCCTTCGGTGGTGTTGCGGTTGATGGCTAATTCGTCTGGCTCACAACCTGCTGAGCGCGCCAGCCGTGCGCGTAATTCTTCGCGACCCTTGTCTAATACGTGCCACATATAATGCGAGGGGCCTAAGTTGCAGTACCGGTAATGTTTGATGTGCGCTTCCTGTACGGGTATGGGCTGAGGGCTAACGCCACCGTTGTTGAGGTTTACGATTTCATCGGAAAGGGTGAACTGGCTGCGGATGAAAGCCCAGAAATCTTCATCGCGCGCAGCGGCGTGAGGTGATGCAGCGCTGAGGCGCCTGAGGTGTGGCGCAAACTTTTGCCTCAGGAGGTTGTTTTCGGCAAAAATCGCTCCTGCTCCGGCTATAGCCGAAAAACGCAAAAATTCATGACGGGTAATCAACAAGGTACTTTTTGGCTAATTTGCAACTTTTTTCTGTAAATGTAACAACTTTGTATTATTGTAACAGATAAACAAAGCAGATTTCATTTTCATAACTAAATAATTAAAAATGAGGAAATTACACGTTGTCTATTTGCTCTTTTCTGTTGCATCGGTTTGGTTTCTGTTTAGTTCTAACAGCGGCGGGATTGCCACCGTTGGCAACAGTGACCGCACCGGTTCGCCCGGTTCAGCCGGGGTTTGCGGCAACTGCCACTCAGGTGGCGCCTTTGGTCAGGTTACCCTGAGTATTCAGGTGTTTCAGGTAGGCACTAATACACCTGTGACCAGTTATGTGGGCGGCACTACTTATGATATGCGTGTAACGGTTAATCACACCTCAGGGTCGCCCGCCGGTTTTGGTTTTCAAATGACCTGCCTAACTACGCCGGGCAATAGTCCCGCAGGTTCGTATTCAAACCTTGCCTCGAACGTGAAGCAGAAAACCATCACCACCGGTACATACACCGGCAGAACTTATGTAGAGCACAATGGTGTAACAAACAACAACGTTTTCAATTTCCGCTGGACAGCGCCGCCTGCAGGCACGGGTACGGTGCGTTTTTATGCAGCCGGCAATGCCGTGAATGGCGCCTCCGGAACCAGCGGAGATAACTCCGGTGTTGCTTCTATTACACTCATTGAACTCACACCGCTCAGTATATCGGGAGTAAAGACAAACGTTACGTGCTTTGGCGGCAACAACGGTTCCATAAATATAACGGTAACGGGTGGTACTCCTAACTACTCTTATCTGTGGAATGACGGAGTTACTACAGAGGACCGCTCTAACCTTACTGCTGGCATATACACTGTAACAGTAACCGATCAATCATCCCAAACAGCCAGCGCATCGTTTGACATTACGCAGCCCTCTGCACCAGTGAGTATTACGGGCAACGTTACGAATGTGAGTTGCAACGGTGGAAACAACGGCGCTATCATCACTACGGTTAATAACGGTAACCCGCCATACTCATACTCCTGGAGCCATGGCGCCGGCACCTCTAACGTAAGCAACCTTACAGCCGGCTCATACACCTTGCTGGTTCAAGACAATAACGGTTGCACAGCATCGGCATCGTTTCAGGTAAATCAGCCCGCTCCGTTGAGTGCAAATGCGAATTTCCCGCCCATACTTTGCAACGGAGGTACAACCACCATCCAAATCAACGCAAACGGCGGAACACCTCCGTACAACATTGCACCGAATAATTTCAGTGTTACCGCAGGTACTTACAGTTACACTGTAACTGACGCGAATGGTTGTGCTGCCAGTGTATCGGTAAACGTTACACAACCTGCACCGTTAGTTGCGAGCGCCACCAACATCACGCTACCTTGCACCGGAGGCAGCGGTACTGTTTCTGTGACTGCCACAGGAGGCACACCACCTTACAGCGGTACCGGCAACTATACATTATCCACGCCGGGCACATACCAATACACCGTAACGGATGCAAACGGATGTACGTCCATTGCAACTGCCAACGCATTTTCCTCAACGGGATTTACAGACACTTCTATAATCATTCCGCCCACCTGTGGTGGCGTATGCACCGGAGCAATTATCGTGACGCCCATCAACGGAACCGCACCTTACACTTTCTCATGGAATACCGGCAGTACCAGCAGTAACCTTACGCAAATTTGCGGTGGTACGTACAGTTTAACCATCACGGATAATGATAATTGCCAACTAATCAAAACCTACATTGTGCCTGAACCTGCACCACTAATCCTGCAACCGATACAAGTCACTCCCATTAAGTGCCATGATGATACTGCTACGCTAACCGCCATCGCTACTGGTGGTACGGGTACAATAAACTATTCCTGGAGCAACGGTTATAACGGTACAGTTTCGTTTTCTAACGGCGGCAATGTGAGTTTAACCGTTGCTGATCAAAACGGTTGTACAGCTTCTGCATCGGTAACCGTGAACAATCCGCCTGCGCCCATACAAATCAATGCGGTAAACATTACGCCTTCCTCCGGCTCAAACGGCGCGATAGATATTAGCGTGAGCGGAGGCACATCACCTTACACCTATAACTGGAGCAATGGGGCTACTACGCAAGACCTCAGCAACCTGCCACCGGGTTTGTATAACGTAACCGTCACAGACGCTAACCAGTGTGTTTCTTCTGCACAGTTTAATGTTATCGTAACTGATTTGACCGAAGCATTACCCGTATCGGTTAGCTTGTATCCTAATCCATTTAGCGAAACACTATATGTTATTACCGATACAGAACTGACCGCAGTGATATTTGATATTTACGGCAGGGATATGATGCATATAGATTTGATGAGAGGCAGCAACGTTTTACAGTTGGGTCGCCTTGCCCCGGCGCAGTACATACTGGAAATTCGCCATAGCAATCAAACCCTGCGTAAGATTATTGTTAAACACTAAGCATAATTAATCGGAGGAAAATGTCGTGAACTACTCACCGGTAACTGTGTTGGATGCTGTAAGGCATGTATGAATTTGTTGCTGTCGGCAGCGGATTTACTTTAAAGCTGACACGGTAATTCCTTTTGATAACCGCCTATGCGCACGATTACCGTGCCGCCTGGGTTTTGGTCTTTGTTTTTCAAATCTTGCAGGTTAAAGCGCAAATGAAATTTGTGATACTCTTTGCACTCCGTGTCGGCTCTCAGGAGTAATTTGAGTGTAACTTTAGGCGGGAGCGATTTTGCTAAAGAGCCATTCCATAACAAAGTGAAATTTTGCGCTGTGCAGGCATTCAATTTGGCTGTGTGAATAACAATTTCATTGCCGGAAATGTAGCAGGTGTCAATAGGAATGAGTTCTGTGGTGGCAGCAAAAAGATCTCTATCTTTAATGATTGGCATTAACTTATCGGAAAGAATGATTTCGTTTTGAGAGTTTTGGTTTGCGGCGGATGGCGCTTTGGTTTTACAGGCAGGGGAAGAAAGCAACGCCACAGATAGGCAGGAAAGGATAAAGTTTCTCATGAAACGAAAATTGACTACACAATAATAATCATTTAAGGTACTTGAAATCAAAACCGGGTTTCAGGTTGAGCAGTGTTTGGTACATCAGCCAGATGACATTTTCCACGTCATCTTTTGCCACCATTTCTACGGTGGTGTGCATATAACGCATCGGTAGCGAAATGAGCACCGATGGAATTCCCCCCCTGGTGTAAGCAATGGCGTCTGTATCAGTGCCGGTATAGCGCGATACGGCCTCCATTTGCACTTTAATGTTGCTTTTGCGGGCTGTATTGATCACAAGGTCCAGGAACTTATTGTGAACGGCCGGGCCAATGGTGAGCACCGGTCCCTCTCCGCATTTGTAATCACCTTCAGCAATTTTGTCAATCATAGGTGTGCTGGTATCGTGGCACACGTCTGTAACAATGGCACAATCGGGATGAAGGGTATGAGCAATCATGCCGGCGCCCCGCAATCCCACTTCTTCCTGCACAGCATTTACGATGTAGAGCGTATAAGGCAATTTTACTTTGTTTTCGCGCAGCAGCCGCGCCACTTTTGCAATCATAAAACCGCCGATGCGGTTATCCAGCGCACGGCCTACGTAGTAGCGGTTGTTTAACTCGGTAAACTCGTCCTGATACGTGATGACACAACCTACGTGAATGCCCAACGCCTCTACTTCTTTTTTGGATTTTGCTCCGCAGTCCAGAAAAATATTCTTCACATCGGGCGCCTGTTCTTTGCCTTCCTTTCGGGTATGGATGGCAGGCCAGCCGAAAACAGCCGGGATTTTCTCACCGTTGCGCAGGTGTATCCACACGCGCTTAGAAGGAGCTATCTGATGATCGCTGCCCCCGTTTCTGCGCACATAGATGAAGCCATCGTCAGTAATGTAGGATACGAACCACGAAATTTCATCGGCATGGGCTTCAATTACCACCTTAAACCCTGCACCCGGGTTCATTACTCCATACACCGTGCCGTATGTGTCCACCTCGTAATCGTCAATAGCCGGTTTCAGGTACGAGAGCCAGCATTTTTGTCCGTTTGCCTCAAAACCGGTGGGAGAAGGTGTGTTGATGTATTGGCTCAAAAAGCGTAAGTCATCAGCGGTAATCAGCGCTTTTGGCTTCGAGGCGGTCGTACTTTTTCGGGTAGCCATACGGGACATTTGCGCGGCAAGTGTAGTAATATTTATGCATTACAAAACGACATACGGAGCGAGCAATTAGCATATTAGGAAGAGATGTATAATTTCACATAAAGAAAATGCACGAATGAAAAAAAGTTTTCAGGTTTTTATACTAAATATTTTTTGTGTATTTGCTTTTGCCGGTACAGGAGATACTACGCTTATACTGTCTCATTCGTTCAGCAATCTGGCTTCGCCACCAAGCAACGATGATGTGTGGACGATTTTCCCCAACAACAAAACATACCGGAAAATCATCATGAAATTCACGTTGGGCTGCGGTATTCCCAACTGCTCGGGCTGGGATTATACCGTGGGCGTGTATTTAGGTAAAAAAGACGGCAGCTTAGACAGCGCCATTGTGTCTATTGATACATTAACCAACGATACAGTGTGGAGCTACAGCGACCATGTAAAGTATATGGAAGTGGCACGCCTGATTACCCCGTATGGTACATACATGGCAAATAACTCAAATGGTTTTAATAATTCCTGGACACACCCGTATTATTTTGATGTAACCGACTACGCCCCTCTACTCAAGGATTCCGTAAACGTGCGCGTGCATTATTCGGGATGGACGGATGCGTTCAGCGCGCGAATAGAATTTATATTGATAGAGGGTACGCCTCCTCGTACCGTAGAGAGTGTTCGGGAGGTTTATGGCGCTTATATCTCATATCCGAACCATGCAGCGTTTGAAAGTGTGGCAGCGCCTAAGAGCTTTTCTGTCTCCGGCAACGTTGTGTCGGCTAAACTAATGCTCTTAATGACCGGCCACGGCAGCCAGGGAGAGTTTGACCCGCATTACATCCAATTAAAAGTAAACAACACGCAGGTGACGGAGCGGCTCTTATGGAAAAGCGATTGCGGTATGACCGCCATTGCTCCACAGGGCGGAACCTGGATATTTAATCGCGCAAACTGGTGCCCGGGCGAACAAGTGCAAGCTATAGAAGCCGACATCACACCATATATCACTCTCGGTCAACAGGTAACGGTGGATCTTCACATAGACAACTATACCCTATTGCCCGGAGAAAGTGCGGGATACGCTGTAAGTTTACTGCTGATAACTTACACCACTCAACTAAATTACGATGTTTCATTAGAAGAAATAATCGCCCCCAACAACGAAAAAAACTATACGCGCTATAACCCTATTGCTACCCGTCCTATTGTGAAAATTAAAAACAACGGGAAAATGCCACTCACAAGGGCGTTGATTAGTTATCAGGTAAAGGGAGGCAGTCCCTGCCATTACGAATGGGAAGGAAATTTGCATACGTACGAGTCGGCATGGGTTACCTTACCTCCGTTATCCTGGAATGGTTTAGACACAGGCGACAGGGTTTTCACGGCAAGTGTTATGCTGCCGCCAGCCACTCCGGACGAATTTACCCCTAACAACACACTGTCGTCTTCGTTTAATCTTCCTCCGCAAACAGACACTTCCTTTATCATCGTTTTTAAAACAAATAACCGACCCGAAGAAAACTCTCTTTTGCTACGCAATGTAAGGGGCGATACACTTTTTTTCAGAAACAGCTTATCTCCCAACGTAACCTACCGCGATACGCTGTATCTTGAGCCCGGCAGCTACACTTTAGATTTGTACGACTACGATGCTCAGTGGGAAGGAGGCGATGGCATATCCTGGTGGTTTAACACACAGCAAGGGCTGGAAACCAGCGGGCAGTTTAACTTGCGGAAGTTGAATAATCAGATAATAAAAAATTTTAATGGCGACTTTGGCAGCAACATACATTACGAATTCACAGCCGGTATTCCGCTTTGGGAAACATACCATGCGGTGATTTGCGATGATGTGTACAGTGTAAAAGAGGAAACAAATGATGTGTTGCCGGTAAGTGTATTTCCCAATCCGGCATCTGATTTCGTAACGTTGGTTTGCCCGCTGCAAACGATAGGATTGCTGGTTCAAATTCGCGACTGGTCAGGAAAGATAGTTTCAACACACCGGATTGTTTGCGCAGACAAACCAGTAACGATACATACCGGTGGTATTCCCAACGGAATTTATCTGTTTGAATTAATTGGCGAAGATACTCGCCGGGTACAAAAGCTGGTTGTACATCATTGAAACTACTCAGAAACACAAACCCAGCCCTGCCGTTTTTTGTTGAGCAGGCGGCTATTGTTTTGAGAACTGTTGCCGCAAAACCTATCGGTACGGGTAAATGAGGTGTCTTTACAAACCCAACCCAACTGCGGTGCGGTGAGAGAATCAATATACTGCTGAAAATACTGTTCGCTCAGTACATCCGAACAAACCACCTGTGTCAATACGGTATCAACCCGCGATTCATAACATATTTTACAAATATTGTGGCACTGGTAACACTTTTCCTTACAGGCACACAGCGCGATGATGAACACAACAAAAGCGATGCGTATGACGTTATTCATTCACACAAATATAGAATTCCTTATTATATTGCATCCGGCTACCGATGCACGATATTGAACCATACTACCACTGGCGCGATTATTACGATGCCGCACGTGACAAGCGATCGCCCTTTTATGGCAGGCGATACAGCGAGTTATACTTTACCCACTGCATATACAATTACTATATCCATCCGCAGTGGGACAGCTTTGGCTCTTCTACACTATACTGTAAAATTTTATATGCCGATTATGTGAAACAGTTTGTGGTAATTGAGCTGATAGGCGAGTGGAACGATACCCTTCATAACGACATTATGGAAATGAAACGCGGACTCATCAATCCGCTTATAGATGAGGGCATCCGAAAATTTATTCTGATAGGAGAGAATGTGTTGAATTTTCATGCTTCGGATGAGTTGTATTATGAAGAATGGTATGAAGAAATCAAAGAAGACGGTGGATATATCGTAGCGCTAAACTTTCGCGAACACGTCATCCGTGAAATGTGTAATACGCGCATTCATCACTTTATGCACATCGGCAACGCTTACAACGATGTATTATGGCGAAAAGTAAAGCCCTTTTACCTGCATAAGTTAGTTGATGCTCTGATAATGCGAAGTTTAGAGTAATGTGTTACCTTGCGGTAAAATTCAGGTATTGTACAGGCAGGTTTTTTATACCCTACTTACCCGCAGTTCGTCCACCGCGCTCAATTTTCTGATAGCGCTGCTTGTGGCACGGCACGGGGGACCCTCCGTAAAAGGCGAAGTGACACTGCTGGTTACAACCGTTTGGTTTATCATATTCATCAGTAACCTATTAGGCGGCCCGGTGTTAATTTATTTATTGCCGCGCCACCGTCTTTCGCGGCTTTTACCGCCTGCATATATATGGTGCCTGCTGGTAGCTTTAGCAGGGTATGTATTATTGCGAGTTATGCCTCTGATACCCGTTGAATATGCTGCTCCGGTGACGGCCATGGGACTGCTATCGTCTGTAACTTCTCTGCATCAGTCCGCACTCTATGCACAAAAGCGAATACAGATCGCAAATTTACTTCAGGTGTTGCCTTTGATAATATTGGCAGGAGTTTTGGGGGTTTTATACTACGTATTGCCAGCTGATAAGGTAAAGGCATACATTTATGGTTACACGGCCGGTTATTTGTTTGCGAGCATACTTAGCTGCCTGTATTTGTTTAGAGAAATTAAGTTAATACCGGATGAAGCCAAAAGCATCCCGGAAGAGTTACCCTTGTTATTGCGCCAAGGGTTGATATTTCAGCTAACGGAGGTATTACAACTGCTCAATTTGCGGT
The DNA here is from genome assembly GCA_025057415.1 of Chitinophagales bacterium. Taxonomy (GTDB): domain Bacteria; phylum Bacteroidota; class Bacteroidia; order Chitinophagales; family LD1; genus Bog-950. The sequence goes on along the minus strand of JANWXI010000012.1, from coordinate 26,449 downwards.
ACTATTTTTTTCAGTTGGGTAACCAACAGGGGATGGCGTATTTGGGTATATACTCGGTGGGTATTTCGGTACTGGAAGCCGTTTGGCTGATACCGCGTAGTATCTATACGGTAAATTACGTTGACATAAGCCACCAAACAAACCTTCGCAGCGCGTACCAACAAACTACCCGGTTTTTGCAGGTGAACTTTTTCTGGTGTGCAGTGGTTCTGGCAGCGCTGTACGTGGTGCCTTCTGTTGCCTATGTGAAAGTGTTCGGCAGCGGATTTGCAGAAGTGCGGCATGCTATTCGCTTTCTTTTTCCGGGAATATGGATATACTCGGGCTGGTGGGTAATGTTTAGTTATTACTGCGGGGTAGGCAGGTATTGGCCATTGATTATATCTTCAGCATTTGGTTCTATGGCGCTTATTGCGCTCAGCGCCTACCTTTTGCCGCGCTATGTAATGAGCGGAGCCGGGCTTGCTGCCACACTCTCTTTTGCAGTGGCTACGGCAGTGCTTGGCTGGTATTATTTGCGGGAGGGGAGAGGTCTTGTCAGTTAAACTCCAGTGCGGTATCTTTTTATGACCTTACCATATTTAGCTATTTAATAATTGTAGTTTACATAATTGTATATACAATTTTAATAATTACTTTTGTATCAATGAGCACAATAGAAGAACTGATACGGCAAAAAAGTTTCCCCAGCGAGCAGTATAAGGCGATTATCCATTTACTTTACACCGGTAACTGGGTATATAACCAGAGCGCTACCCGGTTAAAGAAATTCGGCATTACGCCTGAGCAATTCAACGTACTGCGTATCCTGCGCGGATCGCACCCTACGCCGCTCATGCTGCAAGATATCACCAATCGTATGATACACAAAAGCAGCAACGCTACCCGGCTGGTAGAAAAGCTGCGTTTGAAAGGGTTGGTAACACGCGAGATATGCCCCACAAACCGGCGGCAGGTTGACATTACCATCACCGCAAAGGGACTTCAGCTATTAGCCCGCATTGATGAAGACCAGAAAGAATGGCCGGAGTTACACCATAAAATCACCCGTCATGAAGCCCGGGAACTTAACCGCATACTGGAAAAGTTAAGAAGTTAAAAAATGTAATGTAAAATATTGTATATACAAATATTGTATATACTTTTGTATCATGAATTCAACTTCCCAAACTTTAAAAGCCGTTGAACGAGTGTTGTCGCCACCTGCGCCGCACTGGGTGGGGGACGGTTTTCGCGTTCACAATTTCTTTCCGGGCGGCTATTCACTCGGGCTGCGCAGGTTCAGCCCGTTTTTTCTGATGGATTACAACGCCAAGGTGGAGTTTCCGCCATCTGACAGGCAACGGGGGGTGGGGGTGCATCCTCATCGGGGTTTTGAAACCGTAACACTGGCGTACCATGGAGCCGTGGCTCATCACGACAGCGCCGGTAACAGTGGCATTATTTATCCGGGCGATGTGCAATGGATGACTGCCGGCAGCGGTGTATTGCATAAGGAATATCACGAAAAGGAGTTTTCGCGTAAGGGAGGGGTGTTTCAAATGGTACAATTGTGGGTTAATCTGCCTGCCCGTTATAAAATGACGGCCCCGAAATATCAAAGCATCCGGGCAGAACAAATGGGGAAGGTTGCAGTACCGGGCGGTGGGGGTTACGTAGATGTTATAGCCGGAGAACTGCGTGGCGTAAAAGGTCCGGCATTTACTTTTACGCCTATAAATGTGTTCAACTTTTATCTGAAAGCCGGTGATCGTTTTGCATTTGATTTGCCGGAGCGTGACAACACCTGTATATTAGTCCTTGATGGAGAGGCATACATTCAGGACAGGCAGGTGATGCAGGATCACCTTGTGATATTTGCGCATACCGGTACACAAGTGCAAATTTATGCCACACAAGATGCCACCCTATTGGCGCTGAGTGGCGAACCCATTGACGAACCAATTGCCGCCTACGGTCCGTTTTTAATGAACACACATGAGGAAATTATACAGGCATACGAGGATTTGAACCAGGGTAAATTCGGATATCTGGAAGAATGAGTGAACTAATGGTATTTTGCAGAGTTTTGTTATTAATACCGTATTAAAATGAAACACACAATAAAATTTGTTTATGAAAATTACCATCATTTCGGGTAGCCCGCGCAAAGCGAGTATTACGGTGCGGGTGGCGAAGTATTTATGTGATTACTTCCCTCAAAAATACCCCGCTCATCACTTTGATTACATACAACTCAATGAGGTAGAGCTGCCTTTTATCCAAGAGGTTTGGAGTACCCTTGCCGATGTACCGGATGTGTACAAAAAAACAGCGGAAAAAATTTTTGGCGCAGATGCTTTTGTACTGGTAACTCCTGAGTATAACGGCAGCATGTCATCGGCTATACGCAATTTATTTGACCACTTTCCCAAGCAGCACCGCAAGGTATTCGGTATTGTTACGGCAAGCGAAGGAGCATTGGGAGGCATACGCGCGGCGGTAGCCATGCAAAATCAGATATGTGCATGGTTTGGGATACCCTCGCCACACATGCTCACCGTTAGTCAGATGACGCAAAAATTCAGCGATGATGGTAAACTGCTGGACGAAAAATTTCTCCACAACATCATGACGTTTACGCATGAATTTATATGGTTAGCCGAAGCAGTGTATCAAAGCAAAACCCACCCGCGTTAGCGAAACTCATAGCCGATGTCGCGGCGGTAATACATGCCCTCAAAGTGAATATGCGCAATGGCTTCGTTGGAGCGTGCTACGGCTTCCTGTATGCTCTTGCCGTAAGAAGTTACTGCAAGCACCCTGCCTCCGTTTGTAACGATGTGGTGATTTTCGTCTTTAGTGCCCGCGTGAAAAACGATAGTATCGCTGCGCAAGGCGAGATGCTCTAAACCGTGAATTACTTTTCCTTTGGCATAATCGCCCGGGTAGCCACCTGAGGCAACTATCACCGTGGCGGTTGCGCGTTCGTCTGTTTGCAGGGTGATGCTGCCGATTTGTTCATGCGCTACCGCCAGCAGTAATTCAACCAAATCATTTTTAATACGCGGGAACACGACTTCGGTTTCCGGGTCGCCCATACGGCAGTTGTATTCAATCACGTAGGGGTCACCGGCTACGTTCATCAAGCCGATATATAAAAATCCTTTGTAAACTATTCCTTCCTGTTGCAGACCTGAAATGGTGGGTCGGACGATGCGGTCCTCGACCCTGCGCATAATGGCTGCATCGGCAAAAGGCACGGGCGAGATGCAGCCCATACCGCCCGTATTGAGGCCGGTATCGCCTTCACCGATGCGTTTGTAATCTTTAGCGGTAGGGAGTATGGCGTATGATTTGCCATCGGTGAGTACAAACACGGAGAACTCAATACCTTTCAGAAACTGCTCAATAACTACGCGTGCGCCTGCTGAGCCAAATTTTGCGTTTTCAATCATGTCGCGCAGGGCGTCTTTTGCTTCTTCGCGCGTAGCACAAATCAATACCCCTTTACCTGCCGCCAGGCCATCGGCTTTGAGGACGATGGGCGGTGTTTGTTCGTCAATAAAACGCAACCCCTCCGGCAGGTTAGCGGCATCAAACGTGCGGTAAGCCGCTGTGGGTATATGATATTTTTTCATGAATTGTTTGGCGAAGTCCTTGCTGCCCTCCAGCATAGCGCCCTTTTGTGAAGGACCTATAACGGGGATGGAGCTGAGATGGGGGCGCGCGATGAAATAATCATAGATACCTTTTACGAGCGGGTCTTCGGGGCCTACTGCTACCAGATGAATGTCGTTTTCGGTGACGAATTTTTCTATGGCAGCGAAATCGGTTGCGCTGATGGAGACGTTTTCACCGCACCGGGCGGTACCAGCATTGCCGGGGGCAATGAAAAGTTTGGTGCAGCGTGGGCTTTGGGAAATTTTCCAGGCGAAGGCATGCTCGCGACCGCCGGAACCCAGTAGGAGGATATTCATAGGGAAATATTGACCGCACAATAATAATCACAGGCATGATACATGCGGTAAGTTTGCATTCGCTGGGCGTGAGCACATCCGTAATCATCAAACAGTAATCGCGCAAAGACACAGTGAAAGAGAAAAGAGAGAGAATAGAAGATAGGGTTGAAAATGTATGTATCATGTAACACCGTTACAGGTTGGCGGATAGTGTTCGCGTGCGTCAGCCGGGTGAGGGATGCGGAGGGCGCGAACGGAGTGAGCGGTGCGTAACGCAGTGGAGCACGGAAGCGACAGCGTACCCCGCAGCAGCCCGACCCCGCTGCCTTGCATGGATTGGCAGCGGGGGCACCCCCTGAAAAATATATTCAAATAATTTAGTATGGATGTATCGGAGTAAGTTTTTGATGTGTGTAACGTTCAAGTGCATCGAGGTAAAGAACCTATTATTGGTATATTTGTCGAAAAATAACTGATAATGAGAAATATATTACTTTTATTTATAATGTTTAGTTTGGCGATGAAAGCCCAGAACAATGTGGGTATTGGTAATCCTGCGCCGCATCCGTCGGCTTTGTTAGATTTGACTGCAACGGACAAGGGTTTTCTGGCGCCGCGGATGACCACGGCTCAGCGCCTTTCGATTGCCTCGCCGGCAGTGGGGCTGCTGGTTTTTGATGTGACGGATAATTGCTACTATTATTATACAACGGTTTGGAACTCGCTGTGCAGTGCTACGGGTCCTACCGGACCTACCGGAACTGCCGGTGCTACAGGCGCAACAGGCGCAACGGGTCCTGCCGGTGATACCGGACCTACAGGTCCAACAGGTGCAACGGGCGCAACCGGAGCTACCGGCGCAACGGGTGCGACAGGTGCAACAGGTGCAACGGGCGCAACAGGAGCGACTGGCACAACGGGTGATACCGGACCAACAGGCCCGGGCACCATCTGCAACACTGCTGCTGCAGGGTACATCACTATGTTTACCGGCAGCACGGATATGTGCAACTCAGTTATTTTTCAATCGGGGAGTAACATCGGCATAAATACCACCACGCCGGCAGTTGCGCTGCATGTGAACAGTACGAGTGCCATCGGGGTTCCTGCGGGTACTACGGCTCAGCAGCCAGCAGGGGCGCCTGTAGGTGCATTGCGCTACAACACCAGTACCGGAGCGATGGAATTTTACAACGGTTCCTGCTGGCAAAACGTAAACACGCCACCGATAGGCGCTACGTATATCCAGTGGTTTAATGCCGCTGACCCCAACACGATTTACCCCTGTACACAATGGGTGGCAACCGATATTGCCAATGGGGAGTTTATCCGCGCACGCGGTGGGGGAGCCAATGTAGCGGCGGGCGCTCCACTCACGGGCACTGTGCAGGGGTTTGCCACTGAATTACATCAACACACCGCATCATTGACCATCAACAATGCCACGGGTTTGGCGACCAACAGCGCCGGCTCGCACAATCACTCGGGATTTACCGGTGGCTATAACGACATCGGCTCAGGATGTGGAAGCCCTAAGTATGTACCTTATGATGACAACACCAACTCTTCTTCGTTATCGTTCATGGCTAATAACACTGTAACTTTATCGTGCCCGTGGAACAACAATGGCACTATTGGCAATTTTTTGGGGCGACTGGACAATGAGCTGAACCACAACCACGCTATAGCAACTGACGGCAACCATACACACACAATACCGGACCACACCCATACAGGCACGGTTACCGTAGGAAACAATACCGGCAACACGGCAAGCGAAACCAGACCCGTGAATGTGGCAGTAATTTTCTGGCGCAGAGTTAATTGAGAATGTTAAGAGCAAACGGTTTTGTGAAATGGTTTTTCGGTTTACATTTGCGCTCCGTTTTGGCAACGGAGCCCAACCTGTAGGGAGCTTAGCTCAGTTGGTTCAGAGCACCTGCCTTACAAGCAGGGGGTCACAGGTTCGAATCCTGTAGCTCCCACTACAAGCCGCTCAACTTTGGTTGGGCGGCTTTATTTGTTTAAATAAATCTTATTCATGAACATAGCACTGCTGAAAGAAGTGTGCGAAACGCCCGGTGTTCCCGGCCATGAGCAAAAAGTACGCGAGCTTATAACACGTGAGCTGAAGGAAGTAGTTGACCAGATATATACTGACAACATGGGCAACCTGATTGCCGTGCTCAAAGGAAAGACAAGCGATAAAAAAGTAATGGCAGCCGCGCACATGGATGAGATTGGTTTTATAGTACACTACATTGACGACAACGGATTTTTGCGGTTTCACCCGCTGGGTGGTTTTGACCCGAAAACCCTCACAAGTCAAAGGGTGGTTGTACACGGCAAAAAAGACCTGGTAGGCGTAATGGGCACCAAACCCATACATTTGATGACCCCCGAAGAGCGTACGAAACAATTGCAACTGAGCGATTACTTTATTGACCTGGGGATGAAGAAAGAGGAGGTGGTGAAATGGGTAGAGGTGGGAAATGTAGTTACCCGTGAGCGCGAGTTAATCGAAATAGGCGATTGTGTAAATTGCAAAAGTATTGACAACCGTGTGGCGGTATATATCCTCATAGAACTGATGCGTGAGCTGAAAGGCAAGAGCATACCGTACGATTTTTACGGTGTGTTCACAGTACAGGAAGAAGTGGGCATACGCGGTGCGATGGTTGCAGCTCATCACATCAATGCTGAGTTCAGTTTTTGTATTGATACTACCATTGCCTTTGATGTACCGGGCGCCAAACCCGAAGAGCAGGTAACGCGGCTGGGTGAGGGTGTGGCTATCAAGATTATGGACTCATCGGCAATATGCGATTACCGCATGGTGCGCTACATGAAAGAGCAAGCTGCCAAGTATCAAATCAAGTGGCAGCCCGAGATACTCCCTGCCGGTGGCACTGATACCTCCGGCATGCAGCGCATGTCCACCTACGGTACGATTGCCGGTGCGGTGAGTGTGCCTACCCGCCACATACATTCCGTGATTGAAACCGCTCATAAGGGAGATATTCAGTGTAACATTGATTTACTGAAGGCATGTATTCTGAATTTAGAACAATATAATTGGAACTTTAACTGAAAAACCATGTGGCGCGAAGAGAACAACGCATTGAAGAAAACCTTTGTATTCAAGGATTTTTCGGAGGCATTTGCCTTCATGACGCGGGTTGCATTGCTGGCAGAAAAATACGATCACCATCCGCAATGGACCAACGTTTGGAATAAAGTAGAGATTGTGCTGCAAACCCACAGCGCCGGAAATGTCGTAACGGAGAAAGACCGCAAATTAGCTGAGGAGATTGACAAGTTGCTTTGACTACCGAACCAGCAATACCTTTTGCGTATAGGTACTGATGCCGTTGTTAATGCAAATAAAATATATGCCGGGCAGCCAGCTATCAACTTGCAACTGATATAATCCGGCAGCGGGCAGTTCCTGAAAGACCATCCGCCCGTATGAGTCAAAAATCTTTAAGGTTGTTTGGTCATCAGGTATTTGAATATTTAGTAAGTATGACGCAGGGTTAGGAAAAACAGCGATGGGCGCCTCAGCAGCGGTTTCGGTTACGTTGTTTGCCAAAAACTCTTCTATAAAAAATGAGATTTTTTCTGACGAAGGGTTGTATCCTGTTATGACCAATTTATAGTTTTTATCTCCTTTGCGTAGCAGGTATGCCAGCGAGTCAATAATCTGGTATGACCAGTTTTGCTCTGCATCGCGGCTTCCGGTATTGAATGTTCTGATTTTCCAGTTCCATCCCACGGCGCTCAGAGAGGGAGACAGCGGTACTCCGCTGAAATCGTTGCTCAATACGCTTGTGTTTGCACGCCTGCCTGCGCTCCATCCTTTGTTAATCCACACGCCTACTTCCGGCTCATACTCGCGCGAGGAACCTTTTGCTGCCGTGTAGCGCAAAAAAAGCAAATCCCACTCGGTGCGCGGCGGTTCTTTGTCCAAAATTTTATTGGTTTCAAGATTCAGGTAAACAAAATTCTTTCCCGGGAAGTCCTTTTTGCGAATGGTAATTAACTGTTGGTTGGCAAAGTTTATATCAGAGTAAATTAGTACAAATGCGGTGTCGTAGAGTAATTTATCAACTTTGAACCTTTTCAATTTGCCGTTGGGTAGTTTGATGAGAAACTCCTTGTTGCCCACCACGTGATGTGTTACGGAGTTGTAGTAACCCCAGCCGAAGTCAAAAATATCGGAAGTACGGACTGAGTTAAAAGCGCCCATGTCGAGCAGGGAGTCAGAGTCGTGCAATTTAGGCCAATAGGGATAGGACTGGATGGAAAACTGAATGGGTTGTGTGGTATCTTTATCGGGGAGTACGTAAACAGCTACGCCAAATGCCTCGTTGTAGCGTATGGTTGTGCCTCCGAGCGGTGCGTTTGGAAACTCAGTAGGGCGTACGGTAACGGCCAGGTGCCAATCGTTATTGGGCACTACGGTTTTGACGCCATCGCTTATGCGGTAAAAAACCATGTTGGTACTGCCCGGACCGAGTATAACAGAGTCGGTGGGGGTAAGGGCAAAAACGGAGAGGGTAACAAAGGTGCATAAAAAACCTAAACAATATCGCGGCATCATCTTAATTTCGGTGGCAAAGTTCACGCACGAATAATGATTGCCCAAGTAATTTTTGTCATTGAATTGTCATTTTTTAATCACACCATGCGTTAAAGTGTGTTGAATGCCGGCATTAGTTAATTTTGAAAGTTACGCATTTCGCACGCAGCGGCAGCATGGGCGAGAAGTCATTTACGATATTATTCGCAAAAAGTGGGTTACGCTCAGCCCCGAGGAGTGGGTGCGCCAGCATGTAATTCACTATCTGGTGTTCAGCAAAGGCTATCCCCGCCCGCTCATAGCTGTTGAGCGTGGTTTTGAGTTCAACGGAATGAAGAAGCGTTTTGATGTGGTGGTATTTCATCGCGATGGTTCTCCGTATTTGTTGGTTGAGTGTAAAGCACCCAATGAAACGATTGGTGATGACGTGTTGCGACAGGCACTGGGTTACAATGTTTCTTTGCGGGCATCCTATCTTTGGTTGAGCAATGGCACGAGCAATTATTGTTTTTCGTTGCGTCCGCCGGTAGGTGAGGTGCCTGCGATACCCGATTACATTCCTATTGCCAAACCGCATGAGAACCCGCCAAATTCTTGAACAGATTGCCTGGCTGCCCTGGACACTATGGTGCGGGTTGGTATTTGCTCTCGTGCTGGCGGTGGCGTTTCCGATAATGGTTATTATCGTACTCAGCAAAAATGAGCGATGGTTGTATTGGGCGCACTTTGTGCCGCATTACTTGTCGCGTTTTGTGTTGTGGATGTGGGGGATTCGTTTAGTGGAGCATCATCGCGAATATGCTGAGCCGAAACGACAGATGATTTTTATCAGTAACCACACGAGTTATCTGGATGCCATTGTTGCCTCGGCTGTGATACCGAATTTCTCTAAGTTTTTAGGCAAAGCCGAAATATTAAAATGGCCCGTATTGGGATACATACTAAAACACCTGTACGTAGCAGTGCAGCGCGATGATGAAGAAGACCGCCAGCGCAGTATGCACGAGATGCGCGAAAAACTCAAAACCGGCGCATCATTTTTTATTTGTCCGGAAGGAACCTGTAACACCACCCGGGAGTTTTTGACGTATTTTCACCCGGGCGCTTTTCGGCTCGCGATAGAACATGGTTTACCGCTGGTACCGCTTACGTTTGTAAATACCGGAAAACTTTTTCCGCGATACGGTTTGATGATACGCCCCGGCACTGTACATGTGTACTGGCACCGGCCTATTGAGACCTCGTCTATGACAACGGATGATTTGGAAAAACTCAAAGAAATGTCGCAGGCAGTGATGCGCGAGCACTTGCTGAAACATTACCCATCGGGCAAGTACGGGGAATGATTATACTGTCAACTCCACCTCGTAACCGCTATGCCTGCGGATGTTGATAACCTTGCCGCCTTCAAATATCAGATACTGCCCGCGAATACCGGTAAGAGTCAAATCAAATTGCGGTACTTTATCTAATGAAATGCTCGTTACCTTTTCCGGGTATTCATTTACGGGATATTGTAATGTTACTATATCATGATTAGCCGTGACGTACGCCTGCAGCGGCTCGGGTAAAAGTTTGGAAACACGCAATTTTTCGGATACAAGGTCTATGGAAATGGTGTGGTTGCGAAGAATGTGCAACCAGTTGGTTTTATCGGTTAGGTGTTGCTTTAGCGCCACTTCTATCTGACCGGCTAATTGGCGGTAGGGCGTTTCGGCAAGGATGATAGCGGAAGCAGCACCCTGGTCAATCCAGCGGGTGGGTATTTGCGAGCTGCGTGTAACACCCACCTTCACTGCACCGGTAAGCGCCAAATACACAAAGTGGGGTTGCAGGTGGTGTGTTTTTTCCCACTCAGGGTCGCGGCCGCGCCCTAAATGTGCCTCGCAAAGTTCGGGATGTATGATGCAAGGACTGTTTTCGGGTGAATTTTCAAAACACGGATAGCAAAGCCCTTCGCCAAAACTTTTACTGGTCTTTCGGCCGCAAACGGTGCAAAAAATATTTCCGGTAAATGTAAGGCGCAATTTATGGCCGAGCATTTCATTCATAGCGAAGGTTTCAGTTCCCAACTGCAAAAAATACTCTACCGGTTCAGACAAACGGACAGGCATTTTATCTAAGATGCCGCATGCTTTCATATATCAAATAAAATGATATTGTTAACGATGTAGCGGACACAACACATACGCAAGTAAAGAAAATTTCCCGAACGATTAACAAAGCCAACATCGTATTTTTATTAAATATTTATTTAATACAAAAAGAGGTGCGCTATGTTTAATCTTCTGACTGTGAATTTGAAAGAAGAACATTTACCCTACACAACCGTTTGTTGTTTTGTTGCAGTGTGAGGTTAAAACTGCCGGTCTCTAAAGTTTATGCCTGGTAGAGGGGCATATGAATCTTTTTTACCAGCGAGCTTGTATGGTAAGGGTGGCTGCAGTCAAGTAGGAGCCCCTACCGGTGTAAACTTTCACTTTGTAAGTACCCGGATCAAAAAAGATAACCTCTTTCCAGGCGTAGTTCCAGGTCGGTTCTGTATTTTGCGACATACGCGCCACTTCCTCTTCATTTGCATTAGAGTGGACGTATAGGATGCGATACTCAATTTTATCCGTGTTAATGCCATCCTCTGCTTTCAGTAAAAATTTGAGCATACCACCATCTTCGTCCACCATAAAAGAATTGGAAACGGCAGTAGGTTTACCATCGCGGGTTACGTCCTCACAAAATATCAAACTGTATTGCGCGCCCACCCCATGCGATAACCCTATCAGGAAGAGGAAAAGGACGCTTTTCATGCGATTTCGTTTTGCCTAATATAAATAATTTACCGTACCGGTAATTACACATTCACTATAAGCAGATGTGCATTGTGTTAAAAATAGAACACTTTACTGTTTCTTAAAATCCAATGAAATAGAGTTAACGCAATAACGAAGACCGGTCTCAGTGGGGCCATCGTCAAATAAATGCCCCAGGTGAGAACCGCAGCGTGCACACATGATTTCGGTGCGTATCATACCGTGAGAGGTATCGAGTGCCGTTGTGATTTTGCCGCCCGGAATTTCCCTGTCAAAACTCGGCCACCCGCAATGGGAGTCAAATTTCATTTCGGAAGTAAAAAGTTCGTTACCGCAGGCGGCGCATACGTATATACCTTTTTCTTTATGTAAGTAGTACTTACCGGTAAACGGGCGTTCAGTGCCTTTTTGGCGCAAAACATAGTATTGCTCAGGACTGAGCTGGGCTTTCCATTCCTCCTCTGTCTTGTAAATTTTAGTGCTGTCGTTATTCATAGCGGTTAAGTTTGTGTTAGTTGCCGAAGGGGCGCAGGACGATGTGAGTACAGTAATAAAAAGGACAGCGATTACGTGCAGTTGCATACGTACTAAAACGGGTAAATCGCGTTACAAGTTCGCAAATTATGTATTATTTAAACAAAATTGTTTTTTCTACGGGATTTCTGCCGAAATAGTACGGCAATTCAGCGATGTTTTGTGCAGGTTTTGTAATTATCAGATTAGCGATTTTACCCGGGGTTACAGAGCCCAACGTATCGTGTACATTCATGGCGTACGCTCCGTTGATGGTGGATGCGTTGAGGGCTTCCTCGGGCAACAGTTTCATTTGAATACATGCTAATGCATTGACGAAGTTCATGTTACCGCTGGGTGCAGACCCGGGATTGAAGTCGCTGGCTAATGCCATTGGTAAACCGCTATCAATGAGCCGGCGGGCAGGCGTGTAAGGGATTCCCAGAAAAAAGCTGCACCCCGGGAGCGCTACCGGCATCGTATCGCACTGTTGCAAGGAGGATACATCCTCATCGCTTAGCAACTCTAGGTGATCCACACTGCGGCAACCGTGCTTTACGGCTGCCTGCACACCCCTCAAAATACTGAACTGATTTACATGTACTTTGCCCTGCAAACCGTACCTAGTGCCGGCTTCCAGAAGCTGTTCCATCTCTTCCACACTAAAATAATTCTGTTCGCAAAACACATCCATAAAATCTGCTAACCCTTCCGCTGCAATACGCGGGAGCATTTCGTTAATGAGTAAATTGAGATAAGCTCGGTGATTGTTTTTGTACTCAGCCGGATAGGCGTGTGCACCCAAAAAGGTGGCTTTGATAGTGAGAGGCGAGAGTTCTTTGAGCCGCTTGATTACGCGGAGCATCTTCAGTTCGCCATCTGTTGTAAGTCCGTAACCGCTTTTGATTTCTACGGCACCGGTGCCGAAGGATTGAATTTCCTCCAGCCGTAACAAAGCATCCTCCAGCAATTTCTCTTGCGGTGTTGCGTTGAGTTTTGCAGCAGAGTTGAGTATGCCGCCACCTCGGGCAGCTATCTGTTCATACGTCAAGCCGCGCAGCCGGTCGGTAAATTCCTGTTCGCGGCTGCCGGCAAAGACGAGGTGCGTGTGTGAATCGCACCAGGCAGGCAATACAATGCGTCCGGATGCATCCAGCATTTCTTCAGCTCTGTCCGGCGCCTGTGACATATCGCCAAAAGATTTAATGCGTCCGTTCTCAATCAGTAGATAAGCATTTTGCAGACACGGCAGGTTTCGCATAGAGGCGCCGGATACAAAACGCTCATGGGCGCTGCGGATGCCGCAGAGCAAACCAATGTGATGAATAAGCAGGGAACGCGGGGGCATCAGGTGGCTAACTTAAATCTTTTTCCGGGCAGCGATACCACCCAGCCGTTTAACTCCATTTCCAACAATACCGAAGCCAGCACACTCGGGTTTAAGCCCGTGGCTTCTGCCAGCGTATCTATGTGCGTTTCGCCATGCTGTTGCAAAGCGCGGTGTACCCGGGTTTCTTCTTCGCCCAGTTGCAAGGCGAGTTGACGCGGCGGGGGAGCGGCGGCAGTTCCGGTCTCTTTCCCGCTCCATTGCATGGCACGCATTACATCCTCTGCACTTTCAATCAAAACGGCTCTGTTGGTGCGGATGAGTGCATGGCATCCCCTGCTGAACTTGTCGTGTACTCTCCCGGGCAGAGCGAACACTTTGCGATGGTAAGCGTTGGCGATGTTGGCCGTGATGAGCGCGCCCCCGTCCTGCCCGGACTCCACAACGATTACGCAATCAGACATACCCGCAACGATGCGGTTGCGTTCTGCAAAATTTTCGGGGCGCATAACATCGGAGGAAGCGTACTCGGTAAGCAACCCGCCTTTTTCGAGCATGCGTTTAGCCAGGTTGCGGTTTTGCCTGGGGTAGATGGTGTTTAGTCCATGCCCCAACACACCTACGGTAATTGCTCCTGCCTCCACCGCGGCTTGATGAGCCACAGTATCAATACCATAAGCGAGTCCGCTGATAATCATTACACCGTGTGCAGAGAGTTCTTCGGCAATACGGCGCGTTAGCTCTTTACCGTACTCTGTGGCACGGCGCGTACCAACGATAGCCACCACTTTGTTTGCATTGAGATTTGCACATCCCTTGTAATACAATAATATGGGCGCATCGGCACATTCCAGCAAACGCTGCGGATAGGACGTATCGCCTATAAACAGCACATCAATGCGATGTTTTTCGATAAACTTCAGCTCCTGCTCTGCGCGCTGCAGGGCATCTGACTGAGCAATGCGCTCTGCGCGCTCTTTCCCTATGCCGGGTACTTTTTCCAGTTTGCCGCGCGGTGTGTTGAAAACCTTCCTGGCGCTGCCGCAGTAAGCCAGTAAGTTCTTTGCCAATGCGGGACCAATGCCGCCAATCATGGTTAACGCCATGCGGTACAGCAACTCCTCTCTGCGCGCATCTTCGCTCATTCCGCGCAAATAAAAGCGAACTTTTTACATGTTTGTACGATGAAATACCTCCGGCTGGCAGTTTACAGCGCCCTTGTATTGCCGCTTTTCGGTCAATCGGTAAAGTATAATGACCAAGGCCCCGAGAACAATTTCCGCAGCCCTGCCAATCCGTATTACTGGAAAAACAAACTCCCACACCCCGGTTACTGGCAACAGGATGTTCACTACCGTATTAAAGCAGATATTGATGAAACAACCGATATCATCACCGGTACTGAAGAATTGACTTATTACAATAATTCGCCCGACACCTTGCGTGAAGTTTATTTTCACTTGTACCAAAACGCTTTTCAACCCGGTTCATACCTTGACGATTTGCAACGCCACAATGACGTACATCCCTCGTACAGCAAATACGAAGAAGCCCGCCTGGGTACGGTTATCGATGAGTTGCGCCAGCACAAATCACCGGTGCAAACCGAGCTAGATAACACCATATTGCGTGTAAAACTTCACACGCCGCTCGCGCCAAACGACAGTACGCGCTTCTTTATTCGTTTTCGCACTTTTTACGGAGGAGGCAGCACCCGCAGGCGTATGAAAAAATTTAAGGTGGATAAATTCACCCACTACAATGGCTGCCAGTGGTATCCGAAAATATGTGTGTATGACCGGAAGAGCGGATGGAATACCGACCAGCACCTGAACCGCGAGTTTTATGGCGATTTTGGCACATTTGATGTAGAGTTGACGTTTGCTTCTAACTACATAGTGGAAGCAACAGGTGTGTTGCAAAACGAAGCAGAGGTATTGCCCGATACCTTGAAGAAGAAACTTGATTTGCGGAACTTTAAAGATACAAAATGGGACACAGTTCCGTCTGTCATCATTCCCTACAAAAAAGGCGAGCGAAAAACCTGGGTGTATCATGCAGAGAATGTGCATGATTTTGCTTTTACAGCCGACCCTACTTACCGTATCCACGACACCATTATTTACCCGGGCCGCCTAAACGGTGACGGTGTTCGCTGTGTAGCCATCGCACAGGAGCCACACGCGAGCGGTTGGCAAAACGCCGTTGAATATTTAGCAAAAATTATTCATGTGTTCAGCCGCGACTTTGGCGTGTATGAGTATCCGAAAATTGTAGTTGCCGATGCGCAGGACGGCATGGAATATCCCATGCTTACTTTAGACGGAGGGCGCGACAAGGAGTACCGAGGTCTGCTTGTGCACGAAGTAGGGCATAACTGGTTTTACGGCATGGTGGGCAGCAACGAAACTTATCGTGCGATGCTCGATGAGGGCTTTACGCAATTCCTCACGGCATGGGGGCTTGAGGCCATTGATGGCGATACAATTCCGTACGACCTCAATCCTAAAACCGGCTGGTACTTTCGCAAATTTTTTGAACCCACCCCAACACGCGACAGCCGATGTTACTACGGCTATCTGAGCGATGCCATTATTGCCAACGATGAACCCCTCAATACCCACAGCGATGGATTTCACGGAGCGCTGGGGCAAGGCGGCGGTTACCGCCACGTGTATGTGAAAACAGCCACGATGCTTTACAACCTTCAGTATGTGTTGGGCGATTCTTTGTTTAAGGCCGCTATGCAACATTATGTGCAGCAATGGAAATTTGCCCATCCTTATCCGGAAGATTTTCGCAACAGCATCACGCATTTTGTAAAAACCGACCTCAACTGGTTTTTTGACCAGTGGATGGAAACCACCAAAAGTATTGACTACAGCATTACCCGTATCCGCCGCGGGCAATTTGATGATGAGTACGAAATAACCCTAAGGCGTAAGGGCCGCATGCAAATGCCTATTGACCTGCGCGTGGTAGCGAAAGACGGTTCGGTATATGACTACCACGTACCCAACACATGGTTTAATAAAGTGGCAGCCAACCACGGCAACCCCGGAGACGGTAAATTACAGACAAGTAAACGCCACGAAGTGCCCCCCACCTTACTACCCAAGTGGTACGGATGGGACAAATTGCAGCCCACTTACATCGCGCGCGTCCGCGTACCTTCAGGCATCCGGGATGTTATCATAGATCCCAGTGAGCGGCTTGCCGACATCAATATGCTCGACAACCGGAAAAGGCGAAACGTAGAAGTGCGGTTCGACTCACACATTTACCCGTTCCCCTCATGGAAAAAATATCGCCTCTACCTGCGCCCCGATATTTGGTGGAATGCCTACGACGGCATGAAACTCGGTTTGCACATCAACGGGAATTACATGTATGTGAAGCATCAGTTTTCACTTACCTGTTGGGTGAATACGCACATTTTACAAGGCAGAAAACTTTACTATTTCACGCAGGAAATGCTGCGTCAGGCAGGGTACTTCAGTTACAATTTCAGTTATCAGACCGCGATAGATAAGTTCATCAGGCGCGGTACTTTTTATCTGCACAGCCGTTGGTTAGATGGTTACGAAATGTACCGGACAGGTATAACCAAAAATTTTCCGCAACTCAACCTGTTTTTTGATGTACACCTCAAGGCATTTACGCGTCCACGTGAAATATGGCGCCATTACCTCATGTACCCCGATGAATGGAGCACTTACTGGACTACCGAAAAGAAATTCAACACCTCATTGAATGTATCTTTTACATACTCCTACAACAAACGAAGAGCTTCCGGCTATCTCAACTTAACAACGCGCGGTGGTTTTGTTACTACCGCATATCATTACAATTATTTCACGCTTACACATATCAACCGGCTTACTTTAGGCAAGCTTGACCTGCGCACCCGCGCTTATGGACGTTACGGCACCGGTAGCGATATTCCCACCGAAAGCGCTTTGTATTTCGCGGGGGGTAACCCCGAGGAAATGATGGAGAGCAAGTACTACCGCGCTGCGGGTTTTGTGCCTGCATCAATGGCTTATCGTTACACTGATGTTATTGGTCACCTGCATTTCGGGGGCGGATTAAACATGCGCGGTTACAGCGGTTACTGGCTGCCCGAAAAAGATGAGAATGGTTTTGTGATACCGGCATACCGCGGCCCCGGGGGTGTATCGGTTAATGCAGAACTGGAATTTAATCGGCTTGTGCAAGTGAAAAGTCGCAAACTACGTGAAATTTTTGCCCTGCAAACGTACCTGTTTGCCGATGCAGGAGCCATCTATTACCGTAACACATCATTGCGTTACGAGTGGAGCGCTCTGCGTGCCGATGCCGGCATTGGCGCAGCGCTAACCATTAAAAAATGGGGCAACCTGCAAAATATCAAGCCCCTCACCCTACGGGTCGATTTTCCGTTTTTTATTACACACGCACCGTATGCTGCGCCCCGCCACGTAGATTTGCGATGGGTTGTGGCAGTCGGAAGGGCGTTTTAATGCATAAAAATTTCAGCGTGCACTACATCAAATTTCTGATGATGAATATGAGAGTTGGTAGCGTTATTGTACTTTGCCCCGAAACCCAATCCGAAATTGCTCGAAGCCCATGGTTTTGTAGCTATTACTGTGTATGTAGTGCAGCACACTTTCCATTTGCGAAGCATTGAGATAACCGGGCACCGGGAAAATTACATCCTGCTTTTCATCTAAATACACAGTGGTGGGGTAGCTCATTTGCCCGCCCAAAATTTCGGCTGCCAGTTGATGGTAGCCCCGATACCCCGAAGAGACAAATCCGTACTCTTTGCCTTTGAAGCGGATTTTTTCGCGCGATTCGGCATCAAATTTTATAGCGTAGTAATTTTCATTAATAAATCGGATAATCTCCGGATGTGAAAATGTGGTGGCATCCATGCGCTTGCACCAACCGCACCAGTCGGTGTAAACATCAATGATGACTTTGCGGGGCTGCACCTTTTGCAGTTGCTGCATCTGTTCCCAAGTAATCCATTTAATACCACCTGGCGAAGATAGAAAGGAAGTGTTCGCAATAACTAACGGCAAAAGAACTGCCACTAAAAACAACCGTTTCATACATTTAATCAAGGCATAAATATACCAATTATTGTACCGGATTGTAAACGCGTTCTGCTTTTTTAAGAATTTCGTTCCAATCGAAGGTCATGCGTTTAAATTTTTCCTGTGCAAAAAGTTCCATCTGGTCGTTGTAATGAGGGCTCTCGGGGCGGTTAGATGCCCCGTATGGGCTTACAGAAAATACTTCAACGCCTGCGGCGCTGTATTTGTTTAATTGCATGTAACCGTCACCTCCGGTAATACGCCAAATACCGTGTGTTTTGTCGTACAGTTTCGGGTCGGCAGCACGCGGTACTTCGCGCAAGCCACTTGCCGGGTAGCTCTTGTTGCCGCGTATCATGCGCTGTATGTCACCGAGCGCCACATCGGTAGTGCCGTATTTATCTAACATGAACCGCTTTGTGGCGCGCAGGTGCGGCACTAAATCACTTTCGGTGAGTGGTTGGCGTTTTATCATTAAAAAAGCAAAGGGCACCTTCCACGCCTTGCGAAGATGCTCGTGCAAAATCATCGCCACAGGCGCTTCGCGGTTGTTTACATCACCGCGCAGGTTCCATTGTTTTAATTTGCGGATTACGTCGGCAATATCGGGGTATTTCTTTTCGTCAAGGCGAAACAAAGCGCTGAAATTGCGCGCATAGCTACCGTTTTTGGCGTAGCTCTTATCAAATTTTATTCGCAGCACATCCTGCCACGAAATTTTACCGGATATAGCGGCAAGTTGTTCACCGAAAACCTCACCGCGGTTGTAATTAAAAAGTTGAATGCCCGGCCAGTATCCTTTCCATTCGCAACCTTTTCCGCTCACGAAGTACTGGGTTTGATTACAACTGTACAGATAGCCACACGCGGGATTGTATAGCGCCGGTTTTTGTTGGTATGGTACTAATTTATTCCACAGGTAAGCCGGTGAGGTGCCGTCAACCGGTTGGTTCCAGTTCAGGGTAGTATCGCGCAGCGGCACCTGACAACCACTCTGGTAAAAAATGTTCCCCTCCACATCCGCATACACGATGTTGAAGAGCGGTAGCGCCTCCATGCGCAGGGCTTGTTCAAATTCCTGAAAACTCCGCGCTTTATTCATGCGGTACCACTGCTCCATGCTGCGTATGTCCATAGCGCCCGGAAAACGCAGCGCATACCATGCGCGCTTGTTTTTGAAAACCGGACCGTGCACGCTGTAGAAAATCTTGCGTGTGATACCCACTATTATGCCAGCGATTTTTACATGCAACTTCACCTTTTTAACGGTAAAATTTTTCCACTCACCGTCATACAGGTAACGCCTGCCTTTTCGCCTGAGTTTGTATATGTCGCCAAATGTGTGATAGTTGGTGGTGTGCGCCCAGCCGAGGTGGCGGTTGGTGCCCAGAAAGATGGTAGCTCCGCCCGGAAATAACCCACCAATTACATCCCAACCCTCATCGCTGCGGATATGTGCCTCGTACCAGGCGTATCGCCCCTCAATCGGTTGATGCGAGTTAACGAGCAGCCACGCTTTTCCGTCATCGGTTTTAGATGGGGCCACGGCAAGTGCGTTAGACCCTGTTTCGTTGGGTTGATGCACCAGTTCAATAACATTTTCTCTGATAGCTTGCAGCGCCATGCCTCCTCCGGCAAAAAGCGTGAGTGTGAGAGTAGAGCCCTTGATGAGTTCAAGGGCGCTGAAAGGCAGCGCCTCGCGCAGCACCACTTCTTCGGGATGCCGGGCGGCATAGTCGTTCACCCCCTGAATGTATCCTTCCAGCACTTTCCGGAAGTCGGGCGATATGGCGAGTTCGTAACGGTTTTCTACCAATGTATCTATGCCGAAAAATTTTATTGCAAAATCAAACAACAGCCCCTCTTTACCGATAGCGCGAGCCAACATACCTTTGGCAGCTAACAGATTGTATTGAATGTTCAGAAAATCATCTTCGCAATGCGCATACGCAAGTCCGTAGGCGGCTTCGGCATCGGTTTTTCCGTATATGTGTGGCACTCCGAAACTGTCGCGTACTATCGTGATGTGGGCAGGATTGATTTGTGCGCAGGCATAAATACCGAGCAGACACAGCAGCGCGCTGCCGATAACATTATTAGTTTTCATTATTTATTAATGACGATTTTATGCCGCCCGATGTAACGGCAGTCCAGTTCTGTGAATAGCATGTACATGCCGGATGGTATGCCATGAAGCGATAACACTGCATTGCCGTCCGGTGAAAAGTTGGTTTGAGCGATCATCCGTTGGTGCAAATCAAACAGAAGCGCTTGTGTAGCGTGTCTATATGCGGGTAATTGTATGTATATGTAATCCCGGGCAGGGTTCGGAAACACCCGTATATCATATTCATTTAGTTCATTGTATGTTTGCAATGTGCCTGTCACCTCCAGCAAAGCGCTCTCTGAGTAAAGAACAGTTGTGGTGTCGCAACCCACTTTCAGGCGGCAGCGGTAGCGGTGCCCGTTTTGATGCTGTGTGGCTTGCACAGTCAGTTTCGGAGAGTGAACGCCCGAATAGGTTTGGTCGTTTATCAAATTAAACCATACACCGTTGCCCGTATCGGCCTGCCAACGGTATGCTACACCCGCGGCGCTTGAGTCGCGCACTTCAAACACAGCCGGGCTACCGGCCTGTACAGTCAGGGGCTGCGGATGTTGGTATATCACCGGTGTGCCGCTTCCAATACCCGCCCAGTTAATACTGACCGAAGCCCCCTGGCCGAGATTTCCGGCATCATCATACGCCCGTACCTGCCACTCGTTAACCTCACAGGCATCAGGCGCCTCAGTGGCGTCCCATATCGGATACGGCACCGAGTCAACCAGTTGATTATCGGCATATATGTAATAGCCCCTTATGCCCACGTTGTCGTATGGTTCGCGCCATGAGAGTGTAAAAGAGTTAGGGCTTGTTTTATCAGGTACTACCAAACCGGTAATTGCTCCGGGTGCCGTAGTATCGTTTTTCCCTATCACATACACGCGCGATTTGGTAAACAACGACGCGTTAATGCGATACGTGCGCCCGCTTACATGTGTTATACCGGTAAGCGGTTTCTTTCCTTCCTCGGTGGCTTCGTAAAATTGTTCAATCGGTATCCAGTCGGGCACGGTAAATTCAACTTCAAATGCTGCCGGAGCGATAGAGGGGCTCCAGTCGTGGAGAATGATGTTCACCGGTGTGTAATCAATCGTATTGTTCATCACGGTAATCAACATAGCGTCTTCGCCCACTGTGGCACGGGTCACCACCTGCCCGCTTTTCACTTGCACACCCTTCCAGCTCTCACCATACAGGAAAAGATTTTTTACAGTGTTCAGTTGGCGCGTCAGGCGTAACCCTTCTTCCCACTGCGAGGGGTACGATGTTTTTGTATCCGGTGTAGCCACAAAAAAATGTATGCCTTTGGCGCCCGAGCTTACGTGGCTCCAAAATTGAAAGTTTATAATAAAATCCTCTGCTTGCAGGTTACCCCACGAGCCGGCAGCCAGTTGGCACCAACTGAACATGCGCTTCGGCTCCGAGTTCCATTTCAAAACATCGGTGTACTCTATCGCTTCGCGTACACTCCCCTCGCGCGTGTACCAACTGAGCGGTATCACGTTGGGCGCCCCGTCATCGGTATAGTGGTCCATACTCACAATGTCAGTAAAAAAAGCATAACGCTGATACTTCTTTTGCGATGCCAGGTTGATGTAGCTGGCTGTGTTGCTGTCGTTGAGCCAATACGCCATGCTTTTCGCCATTTCCTGATTGATGGGTTTATTGCTCAGGTCGGGTTCATCTTCCACCAACCACATGTGCATACACGGAGCGCCTTCGTACTGTTTCACATAGTTGCTGCCTATGCTTACGCCAAAAGTACCCGCGCTGTCAAAATTCGGCTCGTGCACACACTCCAGATGATATTCATCATAAGCGTTCTGCATCAGATTAAAATCATAGGGGCCGAATACCGACGTGATGGCATACTGGCGTATGCGCTTGCGTCCGTATTCCTTGTCGTGATTAAATAATGACGTGTGCCAGGTACCCAAAACGAAACGCGGCTCCACCAGGCGCTGAAACGTACTCACCCAACGTAACGTATTTCCGGCGCTATACCTCACTGCCAGAAAAATATTTTCCAGGTCGCGCATCGGGGAATTGAGCGCTATTTTCACTATCGCCACACTGCCGGCGTTGATTTGAGAATTTCCACCCAGGATGTTCACGGCAGGCGATGGTATTGCGTAATTGTTTCCGTTCAGAAAAATCTCCAGCAGTGATACAACTGTGGCGCCATCATTGCGCAGATAAACATAAAGTGTCTTCCTGTCCTGCGATGGAATAATGTTGGCTAATCGTAGCGCAGGAGTGCGCAAAATGTGTGTCTGCGTAGCGGTGTATCCCTTAGCAGTGGTCAACTCCACAGTCAGCGTATCTCCCTCGCGAAACGGATAACTAATCATCTTTGCCAGCAGCGCGGTATAACTGTTCGGCTGTAACGTAACCGGATAGAAATAATAGTGTGGCTGATAGAAGTTTCCGCCTGCCGAAAATTTCACCTGCGTTATGGTATCGGGCTGGCTTTGCTGGTTTTGGATAAAATACGTAACAAAACCACCCTGGTCAGGTATATTCGTACTCTCCAGCGCCCCAAATTCATTCCCCACCACACTCTGGTGAAAAGAGGTATGCCCCGTAATACTCACCGGCTGTGCACACAACCGCATAGCACAGAAAGCAAACAACCCCGAAACAAAAAACAAATAGCGCAACATCGGGCAAATATAAACACCCCCGCCAATCTTTGGCTGGCGAAAAAATTATTCTCCATCGCATAAAAAATATATTTAATATAACAATCTTTCCGAAATGTGAGGATGAAAATTTTTGGGGGTGCCCCCGCTGCTCCGCTCCGCAGGGCTGCGCTTCACAGCGGGGTCGGGCTGGCTACCGGGTGCGCTTCGCTCCCGTGCTCCACTGCGTTACGCACCGCACTAAAAAGTTTCTTTCATTTATAAGTAGTGTAATCTTTGAGTAGCTATGCTACGGGCAAATGAGCAATGCGCAAAAGATACATACGCCATCACAAAAACTCCCGCAATTCCTCCAAACAATGAATAATGTAAGTGGCCTTTTCGCGGTGAAATTTTTTGAGCGGATTAAACAGCGCCTGGTCCATGCCCGCCGCTTTAGCGCCTGCAATGTCGGTGTGCATGTTGTCGCCTATCATCAGGCATATTTCGGGTGTGGCGGCAACCCGGTTCAAGGCAATCCTGAAAATCTCCGGGTCGGGCTTTTGGGTTCCCACCTCCTCGCTGATGATAATCTCCCCAAAGTAACCCGCCAGCCCGCAGTTTTTGATTTTCACCCGTTGCACATCCGCAAAACCATTGGTAATCAAATGAACGGAATATTTGGATGAAAGATACTGCAATGTTTCCGCAGCGCCCGGAAACAACGCAGTCATCTGCGGACTGATGCACACGTACCGCTCAGCCATGCGCTCTGCCATTTTTCGGTCGTCAATACCAAACGCTTTCAGGGTGTCTTCAAAACGCCCGATGCGCACCTCTTCTTTCGGGATGAGGCCGTGATGATACTGTACCCAGTACCGGTCGTTAATCGCTTTATATCGCCTGCGGAAATCATCCAGCGACGGTATGCCTTTGGTGTGTAACTGTTCGCCTTCAAAAATCATCTGCAGCGCCCGGGCTGAATTGGTATCAAAATCCCACAGCGTGTTGTCTAAGTCAAAGAATATATGATGGTATTTTTTCATGTGTAAAAGCTATTATTCATAGAATCTCCAGCTTATTCCCACCCTGAACGAAAGATTTTGCGCAGGATAGCGGTACAAGGCATAGTATCCTTTGCCGAGGATGGCCGATACAACATTGTCTATCTTGGCAAAAGCCCGCACGGTTTTGATTTTCACATTCAAAAAAATATCTAATTGCGGTATCGGGAGCGAATGAATGCTCACGGGATAAAATGCAGCCAGTAGCGGGTCGTAGTACGGCGGATTGTGTTGATAACGAAACCGCACATCCACACCTGCCATGAGCCAAAGCGCTTTTTTGAATAACCGGTTTTCGTAGTACAAACTGTGTCGCGTAAACAAGCGGGTGTATAGCCGCAGTATGTCGTATGAGGAAACGTCAAACGGCTGCGTAAACCATACATCATTATCAAAATGCAATCCCTTTACGGCATGCCGGTTACCGATACGAAACACGGCAAAATTTTCGTTTGTAAAACCCACCTGCGGCTCTGCCCTGCCGGGATAAACGGGCAGGTTCCGCACCCGATAATAAAATGCCTCTGCAAAAATGCCCCATGCGGCTTGATGGTATTTGGCTCCAGCCGAGAAAATTGTGCTTTTGGGTAAGGTGTATGTCCAGCTTACGTAGGCAGACCGGAAACGCTCATATATGTAAGGCATTTCGGATTGTGTTAGGGCTGTGTGTAAACTCACAATGCCCCACCTCTCTGTGATATAACCTGCCGTTGCGCTCAAGAGCAGGTCGCCACGGTTCCATCCATAAAGATATGCCTTTGCCATTGCCTTATAAATCAACCGCGAGCGCGAAGCGGCATTGCTTCGCACATCCATACTTACGTACACGTTGGGAGTTTGATGCGGATAGCGATTATGACGTATGATAAAATATTCAAATCCCGTCTCTGCCCCTGCTATCAGGTTTTTTTCTGTAATCACGGTATCAACCGTGGCGCTCCGCCATCTGAAATCGGCTCGCAACGCATTAGAAAAATTCGTCAATCGAAAGTCGAGGCGCAACGTATCGTTCTGCGTAAAAAGGTTGTCGTAATAAACCTTGTCGGGTATCGTATCAAACCACAAAGCCAGTTGGCGCTCCAATCCAACGCGGTGTGAGAGTGTCCACACAGGTAAAGTGACAGGTACGCGTGTGCTGTCGTTAACCAACACGCTGTATTTGCTGCCAAGTGCATAGGACGTTTGCAGATAAAAGGATGTTTCGCGATATACGTTTTCTGCGAAAGTGAACGCTACGGGAGCCAGAACGGGTTGTATAATTGCGGTATCGAACACATCTGCAGTTACACCGCCGTTTTCTCTGACTTTGAAAGCATTAAAAACCACATCGCCTTGCAAACGCCACCGGTTGTTGGGCGATTGGTAAATTGCATATACATTGAAACAGTTATCGTTGGCGCGCTGATTGGGGTAACGACCGCGCGAATAGTACCGTTTCAGACGTACACCATACGATAAAAATTGTTTGTGCTGTGCGGCAAAGCGACCGTCTAACATCTGTTCGTTTTGCAACCCCAGCAGCAGGTGCAACTCGGTGTAGGGGCGCATCACCGAGTAGTAGCGCACCGAGTCGCGATGTATCTTGTACACATCAAATTGATGAAAGCCCGAGCGAAACCCGCAGGTAAGCGGATGTGAAAATACTAACGGCAGCGCTGCGGTACCCATATTGCCGGCATTAGTAAATTCGATGCCCGGGCGTTGAATACCGTTGTACTCTTCCAGGTTCACCAGGCCGGTGTCAATGGCATATCGCTGTTCCGGCTCGCTGCGGATACACCATGTGTCGTACGGATACTCGGGATGTTCGCTTTTCCACTTTCGCAGCAAAGCCCGTGCACTGTCTTTTTGCATGATGGGTACCGCCTGAGCCCACAGCGCAATCAGTGTTAAAAGAAAACAATAAAAATACCTGAATGTCAAAACCCTTGTGCTTTGCCGCCTCAAAACAAAAAAGTTATAGGAATTCGCGCCCAAATTACTCACACATCATATACTACGTCTCGCTGATTTGCTGTGCAGCATTAACTCATTTTATGTAATACAACATTGATACATATTTTTCATTTATCTCATGGTTGAGTGAAACACTATAACGATTAACAGTTCAAGTACAGGAGCTATATATAATCAGGTAAAATACATGAAACGGTGTTGCGGCGCGTCCGCGCCGCAGGCGCGGGTGCGGAGAAGAAAAAATAATAACCGGTGACGCAACAGAGGTTGGACGAGTTGAAGTGATATGGACACTATATCGTTTCGGGTGAGGGATGCGTAGGGCGCGAGCGCAGTGAAGCGGCCGCGCCCGCCCCGTTGAAAAACAAATAATGCGCGGGCGCGGCGGGAGCGAAAGCGTACCCCGTAGCAAGCCCGACCCCGCTGCGGAGCGGAGCCGCGCGGAGCGGA
>JANWXI010000129.1 GCA_025057415.1 Chitinophagales bacterium | reverse complement strand
TGACTGGTCCTACAGGCGCTCAAGGTCCCACTGGTCCGCAAGGACCTACAGGAGCTCAAGGCGCAACAGGTCCCACAGGAGCACAAGGTCCCGCTGGTCCACAAGGTCCTACAGGTCCTCAGGGAGCAACGGGAGCAACAGGTGCTGATGGAGCAACTGGTCCTACCGGACCACAAGGTGCAACTGGCCCACAAGGGCCCACAGGTCCCCAAGGGGCAACAGGTGCAACCGGTGCTGATGGAGCGACTGGTCCTACAGGCGCACAAGGTCCCGCTGGTCCACAAGGTCCTACAGGTCCACAGGGTCCTGCTGGTCCGCAGGGTCCGACAGGTCCACAGGGAGCAACGGGAGCGACAGGTGCTGATGGAGCGACTGGTCCTACAGGTCCACAAGGTCCCGCCGGTCCGCAAGGTCCTACAGGAGCTCAAGGCGCAACAGGTCCTACAGGAGCACAAGGTCCAACTGGCCCACAAGGTCCCACTGGCCCACAAGGTCCCACTGGCCCACAAGGTCCCGCTGGCCCACAAGGTGCTACAGGACCGCAAGGACCAACAGGTTCACAAGGCCCTACTGGTCCCACAGGACCAACGAATTTAGTTACCTATAATGTGGTAGGTACTACGGATGTCAGCATTGCTGCTCCACTTGTTGGGGGTGGTACATGGACTGATATGCCGCAAATGACTATTACATTAACACCTCTCAATAACCGAGTTTATGTGAAGTTTTCATCTCGCTGTACATTCTCTAACACAAATTATGATGAACATCGTATGAGTTACAGAATTGTGCGCGATGGCACCCCCATAGTTCAGTTTCATTCATTTGGTAACTTCACGTTCAACGCTACAGAGCCAACTAATATTATCTATCCGATAAATGTAACTCCGGGTGTTCCCACAACCATAAAAATACAGTGGATGGGCGAGTCGGTCAGCAACCCAACCGTGACGTTTTTCAATTACCCATCACTTCAATATACTTACCGGAGTTTAACAATTACAGATACGCCCTAAGCTAGGAAAAATTTTTGATATTAACATGCTCCGCATTTCAAAAAAGTGCGGAGCATGTGTTTAATGAGGTTTGGTGAACGATACGATTTCATGTTGGGTTTTGCTGACATCACCTTCAAATTGAGCGGGTCAAAAATTAAGTTTTTTATCCATGTTTATTTACTCTAACTCATACTGGTTGGGTTATAGTAGTAAAGTAAAACTGTTCATCTTATCTTTTAAAGCATTATATTAATTCCAGATACGAGTACATACACAAAAAAGCGGGGCGGCCACCCCAATTTGACCGCACCCGCACAACTAGAAAACCCACATAGTAAGTCAATGGCAATCGTTAGTGGGTAAAACCGATATGCCAAAAAATAGTTTTATGCTAATAAATTATTGAATTTTAGGGTATTACATTAGCAAATTATATGCTGTAAAAAAGATTAGCAAGTAGCGTACCAAAAATGACTAAAATCGGGATTTACCAGAAAAAAACTTCAGGGTAGAGAGAGAAACCTGAGAAGATATTAGTCAAAAGTTTGACCGGGGTTGTTGGAAATTTCCAACATTTTCTGGAAGTCAGCGTCTTTCAAGTCATTATAATAAAAGTATGCCGGATTAACGGCAATACCGTTTTTAATCACCTCATAGTGCAAGTGCGGGCCGGTAGATTTTCCGGTATTTCCGGAGTAACCGATCACATCACCCCGAGTAACTTTTTGCCCGGGACGAACTTTGAAACGCGATAAGTGAGCGTAACGGGTCTTGTAGCCATAACCATGGTCAACGATAATTTGGTTACCGTATCCCTGGTAAGAGTACTCCACCGTTTCAACCACTCCATCACCGGTTACATGGACTTCCGTGCCCACATGGCAAGTAAAATCCTGGCCCTCATGAAATTTACTGATCTTGTAAATAGGATCTATACGCCATCCATAGCCTGAGGCAAGTCGCTCCAGGTTTTTATTCATAATGGGTTGTATCGAGGGAATGGAGCTAAGCATCTTTTGCTTGTCTTGTATCATGGTGGCAATTTCATCGTAGCTTTTGGATTGTATAACCATTTGGCGTTTGAGCTGGTCAACTTTTTGGGCTACCATTTTGATGATTTCGCCATTGTCGTAGTTGTCCAAATACCGGTATTTTGCTACGCCACCACTTCCGGCCGTCCAAATATCTTTACTGATGGGTTCGGCCTCAAACAATACGCGGTAAATGTTTCCATCGCGGTAGTGAAGTCCGTTTAGTACCTCGCTCATGCGATTAACTTCATCGTTGAGCAAAGCGTACTGGCTTTTGAGCAGGTTCAGCTCAGCTTTTAATTGCTTTTCCTTGGGTGTGTCGAAGAAATTATAGTAAATAGCGGATAGTGCCAGGGAGAAAACGAGAGCGGCAGCTAAAAAACCGAAGGCGCGCAGCAATCGAGTACCCCAACCTACAACAGCTTTCTCAAAACTGAGAGTTTGGGTGTTAAAAACGTATTTCTCGTTCTTTTTGAATAGCCCCATCTCTATTTTGTGTCTGACCGAGGTCAGACCGTGTCCTGCGAATTATTATTTTCGTCCGCCCGAAAATAATTCATTTTTTAAGAGAGAAAAAACGGTATGAACTCCGCCGCTATCCGACAGGCATTTTTAGATTTTTTTGAAAGCAAAGGACACAAAATTGTGCCGAGCGCTCCCCTTGTGGTTAAGGATGACCCTACGCTCATGTTCATTAACAGTGGGATGGCTCCATTCAAAAACATTTTTTTGGGTAATGAGCCCATCCAATATCCCCGGGTGGCGAATACACAAAAATGTTTGCGAGTGAGCGGCAAGCACAATGACCTGGAGGAGGTAGGCGTAGACACTTATCACCATACGATGTTTGAAATGTTGGGAAACTGGAGTTTTGGTGATTACTTTAAAAAAGAAGCCATTGCCTGGAGTTGGGAACTACTTACGGAAATTTATAAGTTAGACAAAGACAGGTTGTACGTAACAGTATTTGAAGGAGACGAAAGTGAAAATCTCCCATTCGACAGCGAGGCGTACGAGGAGTGGAAAAAATGGATAAGTGAAGATCGTATTCTGCGGGGTAAAAAAAAAGATAACTTTTGGGAAATGGGCGACACAGGCCCCTGTGGTCCCTGCTCTGAGATACACATAGACCTGCGTGATGATTCCGAGCGTGCCAAATTGAACGGCAGGCAGTTGGTTAACACCGGACATCCGCAAGTGATAGAGATATGGAATAATGTTTTTATGGAATATGAGCGTAAGGCGGATGGGTCCCTGGTGAAGTTAGCAAAAAAGCACGTGGATACCGGAATGGGGTTTGAACGCCTGTGTATGGCCATTCAGCGCAAAACCAGCACGTACGATACAGATGTGTTTCTGCCCACACTCGAATGGATAGAAAAAAAATGCAATATAAAATACAAAGGCACAAACACTAAAACCGATGTAGCGGCGCGTGTAATTGCCGACCACATCCGTGCCATTGCGTTTACAATTGCTGATGGCCAACTACCCGGCAACAGCGGTGCGGGCTATGTAATTCGCAGGATATTGCGCAGGGCTGTGCGGTATGGTTATTCGCACCTGAACATGGAAAAACCCTTCCTTTTTGAGCTTGTGCCGCTGGTTGCTGACCAGTTTGCCGGTGTATTTCCGGAATTGAAAGCGCAGGAAAAGTTTGTGGCAAATGTGGTACACGAAGAAGAGGCATCTTTCCTGCGTACACTTGCCAATGGACTGAGGCGTATAGATTCATTGAACGGCATAGACGGTAAAACAGCATTTGAGTTATTTGATACGTACGGCTTTCCGTTTGACCTCACGAAGCTTATTGCCACGGAACGCGGCTGGACAGTAAATGAAGAAGATTTTAACCGTGAAATGCAGGTACAAAAAGAACGTGCGCGTGCTGCATCGGCCACCGAACAGTCCGATTGGGTGTTGGTACAACCGGATGTAGTTAGCGAATTTGTGGGTTATGACTCAGCGGAAGTAGAAGCGGAGATAATTAAATACCGCAGCATCAAACAGAAAGACAAAGAGTTTTTTCAGATAGTGCTTGATAAAACTCCATTTTATGCTGAAAGTGGTGGACAGGTGGGCGACACTGGATACTTAATTGCCGGGGAAGATCGTGTGGAAGTTACCGATACGAAAAAAGAGAATGATTTGATTGTACATTTTGCAAAAAAATTGCCGGAGGGTCTGACCAAAGGTCAGACCAAGGTAACCGCCCTCATTGACCTTCCCCGCCGCCGCGACACCATGAAAAACCACAGCGCCACGCATTTGCTTCAGAGCGCCTTGCGGCAGGTGCTCGGTGCGCATGTTCAGCAGAAGGGCTCGCTGGTGCATCCTGATTATTTGCGGTTCGATTTTTCCCATTTCGGCAAAATGACGGATGATGAAATTGCCCGGGTTGAGGAAATTGTCAACGCAAAAATAATGGAGAACATACCCTTAGACGAGCAACGAAATGTCCCTTTCGAAGAGGCGAAACGTATGGGCGCTACGGCCCTGTTTGGCGAAAAATACGGTGAATATGTGCGCGTGATAACGTTTGACAAAAATTTCAGCCGCGAATTGTGCGGGGGTACACACGTACGGAGCACCGGGGAAATCGGACTGTTTAAAATTATTTCAGAGAGTTCTATTGCCAGCGGCGTGAGGCGTATAGAGGCCGTTACCGGCAGGCGCGCTTTGGAGGTTGTAAACGGGGCAAGCCGCAAACTGGCAGAGGTCACTGCCGTATTAAACAACCCTAAGGACCTGATAAAAGCCATTGAAAATCTGAAAGAAGAGCGCGATGCGCTCAAAAAACAGTTGCAACAACTGGAAGACAAAGCGATAGCGCAGATTAAAAAACAGATAATGGCATCGCTCACTCCTGCAGGGCAGATAAAGTTCTATGCTTCTGAAGCCATAGACCTTCCCTCTGCTGAGGCGCTGCGTAAACTCGGCATACAACTTACGCAAGAGTTAAAAGACAACTTTCTGCTTTTGCTCGCTGCAGCGTTTAAGGGTAAATACACGGTGCATTTGCGTGCAGCGCCCTCGCTGGGAGTAAATGCCAATCAGTTACTGAAAGAACTTGCGCCCGGCATGCGCGGCGGCGGTCCACCCGATTTTGTGCAGGCCAGTGCGTCCGATGCGGAACAAGTAAAGCAGCTCATCCACCTGCTAAGGCAGAAATTCTCACTTAATTGAAACGATAAATAGCTTTGCGGGTATACCTCTTAAATTTTTGATTAGTACGTACCCCTAACATACTGCCGGATTTACGCTTACAAACACGGTTATCATCAATTGTGCTTTACCTCAAAACTTAAATCATTAAAGGGTATTTATTATGGGGTGCCCCCGCTGCTGCGCTCCGCAGGGCTACGCGCAGCAGCGGGGTCGGGCTGGCTACGGGGTACGCTGCCGCTCCCGCCGCGCCCGTAAATTTTTTTCATTTTTCAATGGTACGGGCGCGGCCGCTTCGCTACGCTCGCGCCCTTCGCATCCCTCACCCAGGTGAGCGCTACGGCAACCCTTCTATCGCGCAAAGCAGCACAGGTAAGCAGGTGTTTCCGTGATAATTTGTATAAAGAATAAATCTAATGTTTTGAGTGTAAATACTCGGGGCGCGCGCCCCGAAAATAACCACATATAACAGACACATAACCCTATTCTAACACTTCGATACTTTTTTTACAGAAACTCTGTTCAACCAATCAGGATACATCATGAACATAAATTGGGGTAACTAAACGTCCACTTCAATCTTCTTTAAACTGTGATACAGTACTTTAAATCAAGCTTCAAAATGGTTTTCTTAAAAGAGTTTTGGAAAAATAGCGCCAGCGAATGGTACTAGGTCAACAATTTTGTTAAACCTTAGTTGTAAATACGAGAATATATTGAATAATAAGCTGCAATCAGCGCACACAGAGGTTGACTTGCAGCCAAAATCATTTTTCCGGAGCTGAAGGCATAACACCAGGCATAGCTGCAAACTGAAAAAACAGCAACTAAATGCGCTTATATTATTGTGTGCTTTTTTTCGGACATACTCTTGTATGTTATTGTACTGAATTTTATACATAATTTTCCGGGAATTATTTGCTTTCCCTCTCAAAAAATAAATGGCAATGTTTTTGTGGTTTCGTATAAAACCTTTTATTTACAATGTTTTAATGTACAATTTATGAAGCGATTTTTACTTGTATTATCATCTGCAATAAGTTTGCACTTTGTCACCGCCCAAAATGTGGGTATAGGTGAAGCCAACCCCGCCAGCAAAGCGAGCATCAAAGGCAACCTCAGTGTTGGCAGCGGCTACAGCACCACTGCAGCGCCTGCTGACGGTGCCGCTATTGAAGGCAGAGTAGGTATCGGCACCACCTCTCCCGATGGCAAACTCGATGTGGTTTCCACTAACGATGGGGTGCTCATACCCCGTGTGGCATTAACTGCTGCTAACAGCGCTTCCCCGCTTACCTCGCCCACAATAAGTGAGTTGGTTTACAACACGGCCACTGCCGGCACTCCACCCAACGATGTTACGCCCGGCTTTTATTACTGGAATGGCACGCGCTGGGTTCGCCTGCAGAGTGGCAACACCGATATTAAAGCCGCCAACGGCCTCACCCGCTCAGGCGATTCCATTTTACTGGGCGGCACCCTTTTTCAGGAAACCACCATTGCGCAGGCCGGCAACGATGTAAAGTTTACGGGCACAGGCAGCGTGGGCATTGGGGTGAGCGGCACTCCCTCGCATAAGTTGCATGTGGCAGGAGGCACCCGCACCGAAGACGGCTTCCTGGCAAATGACGGAACCGCGAGCACCCCTTCGTATCGTTTCACAGCCGACACCGATAACGGTATGTACCGCCCGGCAGCCAACCAAATTGGTTTCAGTATGGATGGTACTGAGAAAGTGCGCTTCAACGGTAATGCCACTGACGCATTAATAGGCATCAACACCACCTCTCCAAGTGCCCCGATTGACATAGTGCGAACTACCTCCAACAGTATGATTACCGGTACCAACTTTGGAAATGCCCCGAACTACGACCTTCGCAGGGCGCAAGGTACGGTATCGTCACCCACCATTGTCAACAACAACACAGTGCTGGCACGCATCCGCGGGGTAGCGTATGACGGTAACAGCTACGAAACAGCCGCGCAGATAGTGTATGAGACCGATGCTGCCACCGGAGATAACGACATGCCGGGCAGGATTTCCTTCCACACCACACCGGATGGCTCGGCAACGCCTGCTGAAAGAATGCGCATCAACAACGCGGGTACTATTCGTTTCAACGCATACACTACCAACGGCATACTCAAAACCACAGGCGGGGATGGTACGCTGGCAACCGGCAGTGTAGACCTGGCATCATCAGAAGTAACGGGCGTATTGCCGGTACCGAATGGCGGCACAGGAGTTAACAACATCCCTGCCAACGGAGTAGTGATTGGCAATGGCACTTCGCCCATCACCACCGTGGCGCCGGGCGCTGCCGGCAATGTGCTCATGAGCAACGGCACCACATGGACCAGCACCAGCAGCTCTGGTCAGTTCATTCTGAACCAAAACGCCACCGACCAAACGGCCAACTTCCGTATCACGGGCACAGGCCGGGCCAATACCTCCTTTGAATCGCCCGTGTACACGCGGGCCGATGCCGGCACGGTGGCCATCCGCCCCAACACCAACAGCACCACAGCCATTCAACTGCAAAATGCCGGTGGAACCAGTATCTTGAATTTGGATGCCGTCAACAACAGGGTAGGTATTGGGCTGACGAATCCCGGTCATGTGCTGCACGTCACAGAAACCGGTAGTACCGGCGCCGTGGCAGGTATCCAAGTTGATGAAACCAATGCCGGCCAGGCCGTTGTCATCAACGAAAGCGGCACGGGCGCAGGTCTTTTAATCAACGCATCTGACGATGGCGGTGGTATTGTCTCCACCG
>JANWXI010000128.1 GCA_025057415.1 Chitinophagales bacterium | reverse complement strand
GAAGCGTACCCCGTAACCAGCCCGACCCCGCTGCGGCGCGTGAGGTACGAGCGCGCCGCAGCGGGGGCACCCCCAAAAAATACTTTTATGAGAGGAAAATGAGGGCAGAGTAGCTGCGCAACGAATGGTTATTTTTTTTGAAACGGGCGCGCAGGCGGGCAGATGGTACGGCATTTGCAGTTGTGTGCACATGCGTAAATTAGCCGCAGCACAGTGGTAATATATTAAATAAATAATATATGAGTATAAAAAATTATTTGTTTTGGTGCGGTTCACTGTTGCTGATGGCATGTGCGGCGCGGCAAAGTGCAGGCGTGCATCAGGAACGCGCTCTGCGCACCGGCGCGGAACAAACGGAGCAATATCTGCCTCTGCTGAAAGACAAGCGGGTTGCGCTGGTGGTAAATCATACATCGCGCGTGGGCGATACTCATTTGGTTGACCTGCTTGCCGCCAGTGG
Organism: Chitinophagales bacterium; assembly: GCA_025057415.1. Lineage (GTDB taxonomy): Bacteria > Bacteroidota > Bacteroidia > Chitinophagales > LD1 > Bog-950. Next base: position 7,537 of record JANWXI010000128.1, on the reverse strand, counting down.
TGTTTCTATCAGGAAAATTTTTGCTCCAGAGCACGGGTTTCGCGGCATGGCCGATGCGGGCGAGCATGTGCGCGATACGGTTGATGGCACCACGGGCGCTCCGGTAATTTCGCTCTATGGCGAGAAGAAAAAGCCCACCGCTGAAGACCTGAAAGATGTGGATGTGGTTGTATTTGATATGCAGGATGTGGGTGCGCGGTTCTACACGTATCTCAGCACCTTGCACTATGTGATGGAAGCATGTGCTGAACACAACAAGGAGTTGATTGTGCTTGACCGCCCTAACCCCAACGGTTGGTATGTGGATGGACCTGTGTTGAAACCCGAGTTACGCTCATTTGTGGGGGTGGCGCCCATTCCGGTTGTGCACGGGCTTACGCTCGGAGAGTACGCACGCATGGCAAACGGGGAAAAATGGCTCAAAGGGGAACTGCAGTGCCGGCTCACGGTGATACCATGCCTGCACTACACGCACAAGATGCGTTACTCATTGCCCGTAAAACCATCGCCCAATCTGCCTAACGATGTAGCGGTGTATTTGTATCCGTCGTTGTGTTTTTTTGAGGGAACAGACATTTCCGTGGCACGCGGTACAGATTTCCCTTTTCAGGCGTATGGTTCTCCCAAAATTACATTGCGCAATTTTTCGTTTATACCCCGAAGTGTACCGGGCGCCAGACGTCCGCCCCACGAAAACCGCGTGTGTTTCGGATTCGACCTGCGCAGAATGTCCACCAGCGCTCCCGGTATTCAACTGAATTATCTGCTTACTGCCTATCGCTATCACAGCGATACGGCTTCTTTTTTCCTTAAAAACAATTTCTTTGACAAGCTGGCAGGCAATACCGAACTGCGCCGGCAAATTACAGGCGGTAAAACCGAACAGGAGATCCGCGCTTCGTGGCAGGCAGACCTCGCAGCATACAAGGAAAAACGCAGGAAGTATCTTTTATATGAAGATTTTGAGTAATGTGTTTGTGCAAGGCCAGCGGGATTTCTGCTGGTTTTACCCATTACTACCTGCGTTGATTTGATTAACTGAAAACGCAAGCATTTTTCCCGCAACGGCAGGCGCTGCATCGCAGATGATTTGTTTACCTTCGCGCGGTGCGCAACTTGCGGATAGTTTTTATGGGAACGCCCGATTTTGCTGTGCCGATGCTGCAGGCGTTGCACGCATCGCCACACCAGGTGGTGGCTGTTGTTACCGCACCCGATAAACCGGCGGGGCGCGGTTTGAAAATGCACGAAAGTGCGGTGAAGCGCAAAGCGAAAGAGCTGGGGTTAAAAATCCTGCAACCCGAAAAGCTGCGCGATGAAAATTTTTTGAGTGAACTACGTGCCCTGCAAGCCGATTTGTTTGTGGTGGTGGCTTTCCGCATGTTGCCCGAAGTGGTCTGGAGCATGCCCCCTCTGGGCAGCATAAACCTGCACGCCTCGCTGCTGCCGCAGTACCGCGGCGCTGCCCCCATCCAGCGCGCCATCATGAATGGCGAAACCGAAACCGGCGTGACCACATTTTTTCTGCAACACGAAATTGACACGGGCAAAATCATTTTTCAGGAAAAAATACCCATTACCGATAACGATACCGGCGGTACCGTGTATGAAAAACTGAAAACCCTGGGTACTGCCCTGCTGCTGAAAACCGTAAACGCCATTGCCGCAGGAGATTATCCGCAAATACCCCAGGAACACATTAAAGATATTCACCATGCACCTAAAATTTTCACTGAAGATTGCCGCATAGATTGGCGCCTGCCCGCCCGATGCATCTATAACCACATACGCGCGCTCAACCCGCACCCGGGCGCCTTCACCACCCTGCAAGGCAAAATATTCAAAATACTGCGCGCGCAGGTTGAGGAGAACCTGCATGGTCCTCCCGGAACCATTGCCACCGACGGCAAAACCTACCTTACCGTTTACTGTGGCGAAGGCGCCCTGAAAATTCTGGAATGTCAGCCAGAAGGCAAGCGCCTTATGACCATAGCAGAGTATCTGCGCGGCGCACACTTACACCCCGCCCTGCAACTCAACTAATTGATAATATTGCAACATGAACCGGATAACACTTTTCTTGCTTACACTTACTGTTACTCTCGCTGCGCAAAGTTGCAAACAATGCAAAAAAGATAAACAAGCACCCCTGGCAACACAAGATACATTGCATATACCCGGCCTGCAGGAAATCAATGCCGAAATAGCCCGCGACTCCACCAACCCCTTTCTGTACTTTAAGCGCGCGCAACTCTACCAGGCAAACGACCAGTTGAAGAGCGCCCTCACCGATATGTTTATCGCGCTCTCACTCGACTCGCTCCGCCCGGAGTTTTACCTCTACGCCGCAGAACTCTTCAAACAATCGGGCGAACCCAAACGCGGCATCGCACTGATGGATAAAGCCATCACCACCGACTCGCTCCACACACCCTATTACGTAAAAGCTGCAGAACTTGCCTATATTGATACCACCCTCCCAAACAATTTTACCATCGCACTGCAATACCTCAACACAGCCATCGGCAAAGACCCGCAAAATGCCGACATATACTTCTTCAAAGGCAACGTTTACAAAGAACTCAAAGACACGCTGAAAGCCATCTCCAATTTTCAGACAGCCACCGAGCTGAACCCGCGCTACTACGATGCTTACGTGCAAATAGGTTTACTGCTCAAACAACGCAACGATAAAAACGCAGTAAAGTACCTTGACAATGCCATCAAAGTAAAAGAAAAACCCGAAGACGCCCTCTACGCCAAAGCCAACATGCTCAAAGAAGAGGGTCTGAAACTCTACGATTCCGGCAAAACCGATGAAGCCGTACCCGTGTTGCTCAAAGCCATAGACGCATTCAAAGAAGTCATCCGCGTAAACCACCGCAATGCCGAGGCATACATGGGCGCGGCGTTCTGCTACTACCAGCTCGACTCCGTGCAAATGGCTTACCAGTACTACGACATGGCGATAAAAGTTGCGCCCCTCTACGCAGGTGCGTATTTCAGCAAAGGGCTTTGTGCCGAAGACCTCGGCAAAAAAAGCGAAGCCATGATGCTCTACCAAAACTGTCTGAACATTGACCCGAACTTCACCCGCGCCAAAGAACATCTGGAACAACTCCGCCGTACACCGTAGCTCTCTTGTGGTTATATATTAAAATTATTTTGTATTAATAATATTTTTACTGTTTGGGGGTGCCCCCGCTGCTTCGCTCCGCATGGCTGCACTTCGCAGCGGGGTCGGGCTTGCTGCGGGGTGCGCTTCGCTACCGTGCTCCACTGCGTTACGCACCGCTCACTCCGTTCGCGCCCTTCGCATCCCTCACCCGACCCTCGCGTTGCCAGGCAGATGGGCCATGTACGGTTACTCACTTCATTTAATCATACATCTCATTGCCATGCTTCATACCCTCTGCCCTTCGGTTCCCAACGGAAAAATGCGATGTTTACCCAACGGAATTTACATCACCAATAATCCGGTTAAGCATTATCATTACAGGCATCAACAGAGTGCAGTTTACACCTGTTATACTTAACCGTGGCAGAAGATTAGCCGGCTCCTCACCGCATGAGGGGGAAACTGCTTATTTCAAACATCTGTTTGAATTTTTATTTACTCGTTTATGTTTGCGCTTACAATGAGGCATAACCGAAAAAAGAGTGAAATCCTCCGTGCTGCCGCGCGCGTGTTTCGCCAGAAAGGGTACCATGCTACACGCATACAGGACGTGGCAGACGCGCTGGGTATGCAAAAAGGCAGCTTGTATTACTACATAAAAACCAAAGAAGACCTCCTGCGCGGATTGGTAGAGGATGTGCTGGAACAAAGCGTTACGCTGCTGCACGATATTAAAGACAAACACCACACCCCCTCCGAAAAAATCAGATTGTGTATCGAAAGCCACCTCACGCTGTTTCACAACAACATTGATGCATTCGGAGTGTTCATTAACGAGGACCTCCACCTCATCAACAAAAACTCCGATAAAGACATATTCAAACTCATCAAAAACTACGAGCGGGGCTGGCTGAAAATTTTTGAGGAAGGAGTAAAACAGGGAGAGTTTCGCGAGGGCGACTACCGGATGTGGGTGAAAGGTATCCTCGGCATGCTCAACTGGACCTACCGATGGTACCACCTGAGCGATGGGTACAGCATTAGCGAGGTTTCAGAGATATTTGCCGATTTAATCCTGCACGGCGTGCTGAAAAATGCTCCTGCAAAAAATATAAAAATCAAATAATATGAATGAAGCTTACATTTACGACAGCATCCGTACCCCGCGCGGCAGAGGCAAAAAGAGCGGCTCCCTTTACGAAGTAAAACCGATTGATTTGCTGGCAACGCTATTTCGCGCTCTGCACGAACGCAACGGATTTTTTGATACCTCTTTAGTAGATGATGTTGTGCTCGGCTGTGTGACACCCATTGGTGAACAGGGGGGCGATATTGCCAAGTTTGCTCCTGCCATGGCCGACTGGAGCGAGCGAGTTTCGGGCATGCAGATTAACCGCTTTTGCTCCTCGGGGCTTGAGGCCATTAACCTGGCAGCCATGAAAATACGCAGCGGCTGGGAGCAACTCGTAGTGGCAGGTGGTGTAGAAAGCATGAGCCGAAACCCCATGGGCAGCGATGGGGGCGCCTGGTATCTGGACCCGCAGGTAAATGCCAAACTTGGTTTCATCCCGCAGGGAGTTTCTGCCGACCTCATTGCCACCTTAGAGGGATTTACACGTGAAGACGTAGATACGTATGCCCTGCAATCGCACCGCCGCGCAGCGCACGCCCGCAAAAACGGATACTTCAGCAAGTCGCTTGTACCCGTGCGCGACCAAAACGGCTTGATGATACTTGACCATGACGAAACCATCCGCGAGGATGCCAGCATGGATGCGCTTGCCAAACTGGAGCCATCGTTTGCCATGGTGGGCGAGTTGGGTTTCGATGCCGTAGCAATGCTCAAGTATTACACCCTCGAAGCCATCCACCACGTACACACCCCGGGCAATTCATCGGGCATAGTGGACGGCGCTGCGCTCACACTCGTAGGCAGCAAACAAATAGGCGAAAAACTTGGTTTAAAACCGCGCGCCCGTATCGTGGCAGCCGCTGTTACGAGCGCTGAACCCACCATTATGCTCACCGGCCCGGCACATGCAGCCCGCAAAGCTCTGCAGCTTGCCGGCATGAATAAGAACGACATTGACCTGTACGAAATGAACGAGGCATTTGCCAGCGCTGTGCTGAAATTTCAGCGCGATATGGATATTGACCCGAACATCCTGAACGTGAACGGTGGCGCTATCGCCATGGGGCACCCGCTGGGCGCCACCGGCAGCATGCTGCTCGGAACGGTACTGGACGAGCTGGAACGCACCGGCAAAGCAACCGGTCTTATCACGCTCTGTGTGGGCGGAGGCATGGGTGTAGCCACCATCATTGAGCGCGTGTAACATCCGGAGTACGTCCCGGGCGTGAAAACTTTTCAAACCGACTAACCGTTTCATTCCGCAGCTAAGATTATTTTAGCGTATTGTGTTTCCTATACGTGTAGTGTGGGGTATATTTTTCTGCCAAATGGTGCAAGTGTGCCTGGCGCAACCGCTTATGAATGAGCCGGGCGAAGTGATGTGCGGTAAAATAGTGGAATATCTTGCGCAGGAACACACGTTACAAAGCGCTGACGCAGGAGCAATTGATGTACTGCATCATATATGCAGATGGCATGTTGACCCAAACATCCGTTACATCGAGGGCAGTGTGCAAACCACTCTGAAATCGCTCCAGACAACCGATGTGGTGGTATTTGACCTGCACGATACCCTTACGGTGGACAGCGTCATCTATCAGGGCGCAGCGCTGAACTTCACACGCCAGCATCATAAAATTCTTATACCGCTATCGCTCCAGTCCGGTGATACGGCAACCCTCATTATTTATTACCACGGTTACCCCGGTCGCTCGGGCTTTGGTTCGTTTTCCAAAACCCTGCATGACAGTGTGCCGAATGTTTGGACCCTCTCACAACCCTACGGCGCCCTTGACTGGTGGCCCTGCCGTCAAAATCTTGCCGACAAGATTGATTCGTTAGATGTGTTCCTCAGCGTACCGCAGGGTTACACGGGTGTATCAAACGGTGTGCTTGTGAGCGCCTCCAACAATGCAGGAACTACAACCTTCCACTGGAAACATCGCTATCCGATAGCTGCCTATCTGGTGGCCATCAGCGTTACGAATTACGTACATTACGTTGATACAATTTCACTATCCGGTCATGAGCTGCATGTGCACAACTACGTATATCCCGAAAGCGAAGCAGACGCACGCGCTATGACTGCCCGAGTAGGAGCGCAAATGCAGTTGTTTGAAGCGCTCTTCGGACCCTATCCATTTAAAGAAGAGCAGTATGGACACGCGCAGTTTGGCTGGGGCGGTGGTATGGAACACCAGACCATGACTTTTATGGGCGGCTGGAACTGGGAACTGATGGCACACGAACTGGCTCACCAGTGGTTTGGCGATGCGGTTACCTGTGGCTCATGGCAGGATATATGGCTCAACGAGGGTTTCGCTACATATCTCAGCGGGTTGTGTTACGAATTCATTGAACCGCAATGGTGGGGGGCTTTTAAAGAAGACCGTATGAAACGCGCCACCCAGGAACCCGACGGCTCTGTGTTTTGCACCGATACTACGTCTGTAAGCAGGATTTTTAACGGACGCCTCAGTTACAGCAAAGCCGCCATGATACTTCACACCCTTCGCTGGGTTATTGGTGATGAGGCATTTTTTCAGGCCATCCGCAATTATATGCTGCATCCTGATTTGCGTTACCGCTTTGCGTTTACACGCGATTTGGTGAGAGAGTTTGAACTGGCTGCGCAAACCCACCTTCAGTCCTTTTTTGATAAATGGCTTTACGGTGAAGGATACCCAACCTATCGCATTGTGTGGCAACAAAACGAAAATGGCAAAGTGCAGATGAACGTTCATCAAACCACATCGCACCCGTCGGTGAGTTTTTTTGATGTACCGATACCGGTGCGTTTATATGGCGAGGGTTACGATACTACGTACCGGCTCATGCACCTGTACAGCGGCCAGCAGTTTGTGCTGGAGCCCCCGTTTACTGTTGACAGCATCGTGTTTGACCCTGACAGGTGGATACTGAGCAGAGGCAACACCGTGGAGCGGGTATATAACCGCGAGGCAGCATACGGTTTGCTGGCTGATGTATATCCCAATCCCTGCCGCGATGAAGTGCATGTAACCGTAATGCTGCTATCTGCCCGCGATGAACTGACGCTCACGCTTACAGACCTACAAGGCCGTACTGTATATCAACAACCCATGGTATTGCCTACGGCTACACTGCCGACCCGGGCATTACCCCGCGGTATTTACATATTAAAAGTAAGCGGTAAGCACACATCGGGTTCATACAGAGTTTTTAAATATTAGTTTTATTTACAATAAAAGCGGAAAACTTCAGCGCGCAAGCGCCGGGTGAGGGATGCGAGCGGAAAGCCCGCAGCC
>JANWXI010000127.1 GCA_025057415.1 Chitinophagales bacterium | reverse complement strand
CTGTCATTACATGGCATAACGCCCTCTGCGAGCCGACCGCCGCAGGCGGTCGGCTCGCAACAACCATCATCCCCGCCAAATACATATAAAATATATTTAATACAAAAACATAATGTATAACTGCACACTCCGTAGCGCTGAGATTTCATGCCGCCAACTCACCCCTTTTCCTTTAACTTAGCGCGCCACAAATTTCCGGCATGGAACCATTCTATACCCGCCGCTATGCCCGCGCCCTCGATGCGAGAGACCCCCTTCGCGCTTATCGCAAGCTCTTCCACATCCCCAAAGCTAAAGGCAAACAACTCATATACCTCTGCGGCAACTCGCTCGGCCTGCAGCCAAAAAGCGTCAGCAAATACATTAACACCGAACTAAACGACTGGAAAAACCTGGGCGTAGAGGGTCACCTGCGCGCCAAAAATCCCTGGTACTACTACCACCACTTTTTTACCGATAGCATTGCCCGCTTGGTTGGCGCCAAAAAAGATGAGGTGGTGGTCATGAACCAACTCACCGTAAACTTGAATTTGCTGCTTATTTCTTTTTACCGCCCGGCAGGCCGCAAAGTAAAAGTACTCATGCAAGCCCACGAATTCCCGAGCGACTATTATGCTGTAGAGCAACAAATTAAATTTCATGGTCTTAACCCTAATGAGTGCATCGTAGAAGTGCAACCCCGCCCGGGTGAATTTACCTTGCGTACCGAAGATATCATCCGCAAAATTGATGAACTGCACGAGGAACTGGCGCTGGTGATGTTCAGCGCTGTGAATTACTACACCGGGCAACTGTTCGAAATACAAAAAATCAGCGAAGCGTGCTGCCGGTACGGCATTGTGTTGGGCTTAGACCTCGCGCATGCCATCGGCAATGTGCCGTTGAAACTGCACGATTGGAATGTGGACTTTGCTACCTGGTGCAGTTACAAATACCTCAACTCAGGGCCTGGCGGTGTGAGCGGTATTTTTGTAAACCGTTACCATGCAAAAAATTTTGACCTGCCGCGCCTGGCGGGTTGGTGGGGGAATGACGAAAAAACCCGCTTTACCATGCCCAAGCATTTTGTACCGCAGCCGGGCGCTGCCGGCTGGCAACTTAGCAATGCTCCTGTGCTCAGCATGGCGGCTCACCGCGCAGCGCTTGATATTTTTGACCGGGCAGGCATGAAAGCCATCCGCGAAAAAAGTTTGCGGCTCACCGGCTACCTGCGCCGTTTGATTGAACACCTCAACCCCCAACACCTCCAAATCATCACACCGCCCAACCCGCAGGAACACGGTGCACAGTTATCCATCCGCACCCTGCGCAACGGTAAAGCGCTTTTCAAAAAAATAACGCAAGCCGGCGTGGTGGCCGACTGGCGCGAACCCGATGTTATTCGCGTGGCGCCTGCTCCGCTTTACAATACGTATGAGGAAGTATGGCGCTTTGCTCAAATCCTTTGCGGCGCTTAGCTGTCAATGCCCGCCAGATGCTCGCGGTGATTGCGCAAAACAACCTGAAAATCTCCCCCTTCTAACCAATTCACCTTGTACAAACACAGATTAGTGTGTTCAAATGTATCCATTTCGGTAAGCGGCAGGCGGCTCATGGTGCACATGAGTGTGCGTATGTATCGCCCGTGGGTGCATACCAGCACCTTGCGATGTGGTGTTTGCAACAGCGTATCTAAAAAACGCAACTGGCGTTGCTGTACATCGTAAGGACTTTCACCGCCCGGGAGCGCATGGCGAATATTTCCGTTTTTCCATTCGGTAAGTAAAGAGCGAAACAACTCTGAGTTATCGGTAAATGCCGCCATCCCCTCAGCATTACCCCAACTGATTTCGTCTAAATCGGGAGTGGCGATATGCGGCAAGCCGTCCCGGATAAACGGCTCCACGGTTTGTTTGGCGCGCAGTAGCGTTGAGGTATAAACTACTTCAAAACCCTCGTGGCGGTACATTTGATAAAAAGCATGCGCCTGCTTTTGCCCTGTATCGTTCAGGGGGGCATCAATACCTCTGCCCTGCACAATACCACGGGCATTATATACCGTTTGCCCGTGACGGATAATGTATATTTCTTTTTTAATCATCTCTATCTTACAAAGGCGCGAAAGTATAGTTTTGGCTCTTAACCATGAGCTACCATAGCGTTAAACTGACAAAAATTTTAAACACTTTGCCCGAGCAGGGCTTGCCTTTTGCCCTGTACCGTTTGCCGGGTAAGGGGCAGGTACATCTGGTGGCGCAACTCAACGGAATGGAAAAATTCAGCAAAAGAAATACGCTTCAACCCCAGGCGAAAGGTTTTTTGTTTGCACCCTTTGCAATCAACCAAAGCTCCGGCACACTTTTTATTCCGGCACATGAGCACATTTCACTCCACCCTGACGATTTAGCCAACATAAACCTGTCTCACATTGCATACCCCGATTTTCCGCAAATTCAACAAACAAGTGAAACGAAGTTTAAGCAGCTTATCCGGGAAGCGAAAAAAAATATAGAAAAAAATATCTATACAAAAATTGTCCTCTCGCGCTGTGTGCACATAAACCGAAAGCCCACCTTTGACCCGTTGCAGTTTTTCAGAACGGTCTGCACAACTTATCCGCATGCGTTTGTTTCATTCATTTACTCACCCGGCGCCGGCTGTTGGATAGGTGCCTCGCCCGAGGTATTGCTGCAGTACAGAAAAAACATCTTTACTACCTACTCGTTAGCCGGCACTAAAACCTCGCCCAATATTCCCTGGAGCGCTAAAGAGAAAGAAGAACAACGCATCGTGACCGATTACCTTTGCAGGGTAATGCGGCAGGTTACCAAGAAAAAGCCCCTTGTCACCGCAGCGCAAACCGTAGCGGCGGGTAATTTGTTTCACCTGCGCAGCATAGTTCGGGTGCACACTGCTACGTACGATAGCTGGCTACACTTAGTGCGGTTGATACACCCCTCACCCGCTGTGGCGGGCTATCCCAAGGCAGAGGCAGTACAGTTCATACTCCGTCATGAGCAGGCGCCACGTTTATATTATGGCGGATACCTCGGCCCTGTCAATTTGCATAATGAAATTAACTTATATGTAAACCTGCGCTGTATGCTGGTGGGCAGCAAGCGCCTTACCCTTTACGCCGGTTGCGGCATTACGGCATCTTCATCGCCCCAGGCAGAGTGGTCAGAAACCGAAAATAAATTAAATACCTTGCGCACCATACTGGAGCATGCCACATGAATTAGATACAACGGCCGCACAACACACCGCCAACGCCGGCGTGCAACTGCTCATTGCCGCCTGCAAAGCTGCAGGTATAGACCATTACGTAATCGCCCCGGGCTCCCGCTCCGCACCGCTGGTGATTGAAATCATTGCCGACAGCCAAAACAAAACAACCGTGATAGCGGATGAACGCTGCGCCGGCTATTACGCTTTAGGCATGGCGCAGCAGTTGCGAAAGCCGGTGGCGCTGGTGTGTACATCGGGCACGGCAGTGCTGAACCTCGCCCCAGCGATATGCGAAGCGTATTATCAAAAAATACCACTCGTAGCGCTCACCGCTGACCGACCCCGCGGCGCAGCCGAACAGGGCGAAAATCAGGCGCTCCTGCACCAGGAAAATTTTTTCGAAAAATTTATTTACTGCAATACGGACTACGATACTTCGCAGCCCGTGAGCGCGCTCAAACGATTATCAAAAAAAATCTTTCAGCAAATTGCTTTTGCCGCTGAGCAGCAGGAAGGTCCCGTGCACATAAATGTAAGAATGGATGAGCCGCTATACGAATATAGCGAGCAAGTTATACCTCCCCCATCATTTCTTTACAGAAAACCTACCCCGCACTACGAGAAGAAAACCAGCATTTCGACCATTAGAAAAAATATACAAAACTCCACCCGCAGGTTGGTGGTGGCGGGTTGTATGCATGCCGACCCGCACCTGCAGGCATGGTACAACCAAATCATTCAGGATGAACGCACCGCACTCATTACAGAGCCGCTCTCCAATTATCATCATCCACACGCCATTGCGCAGGCGGAATACGTACTGGCTGCCACCGAAAAACCGCCCGCATCGCTGATGCCCGACCTGGTTGTCACTACCGGCTACAAAGTTTTATCTAAGCAACTAAACAAATTCATCAGGTCGCAACGCAACATACCGCATGTGCATATTGCCGCTATTCAACAAAAGAAGTTGCAACTCATATACAATCAATCGCTCAAAGTTACCTTACACACCGATGAATGGTTTCGCTGGTGGTACGCCCGTAATCTTCTGGCCCCTTCGCATCTGCTGTCATATCGGTATGTTTGGGAAAATTTGAGCGAAAGTTGCCGCACAATCACGGAGGATTTTCTTTCAAAAGCTCCTTACTCGGATGCCACCGTAATCCGGTACCTGCTGCACCATGTACCCGAAGGCGCCTGCGTTCATTTGGGTAACTCTACGGTGGTGCGGTACGCCGGCATTACAGGGCAAAACCACAAGGCGCTTTATTTCGGTAACCGGGGCGCAAGCGGCATTGACGGTTGCCTGAGCGCCGCTGCCGGTGCGGCACATATTCACAAAGGGATTACCTTGTGCATATTGGGCGATGTGAGCTTTTTTTACGACAGCAATGCCCTGTGGAATAATCAATTATCACCGATGCTGCGCATCGTGATAATCAACAACGGGGGCGGCAATATTTTTCGCTGGTTGGAGCGTGCAGAGCGCATCCCGGGTTTCGAAAACCTATTTGAAACAAAACATCAGCTCACGGCATCGCACATCGCCCGCATGTACAATTTGCCGTATTACCACTGTACCCAAGGCGATGAGCTGCCCGAAATGTACCGCGATTTTCTGAGCGAGCGACACGGCAGTGCGGTGATACTGGAGGTGACCACAAACAACAAAACAAGTGCAAATGTTTTTAAACAATACATTCATACCTTAAAATCGCACCGTATAAATCAAAATGAATGAGTAAGCGCAACTGGCAAACAATCAAAAAGTACGAGGAAATCAAGTTTGATTTTTTTGAGGGAATAGCCAAAATCACCATCAACCGACCGCGCTACCGAAACGCCTTTACACCCCTTACGGTGCAGGAGATGATAGATGCTATGCATATTTGCCGGGAGCGCACCGATATTGACGTGGTTGTATTTACCGGTGAAGGCGATAAGGCCTTTTGCAGCGGGGGTGACCAGAATGTGCGCGGGCATGGCGGGTACGTGGGCAAAGACAAGGTGCCGCGCCTCAATGTACTGGACCTTCAGAAAATGATACGCAGCATACCGAAAGTGGTAATAGCCATGGTAAACGGCTATGCTATAGGCGGCGGTCATGTATTGCACGTAGTGTGCGACCTGACCATCGCCAGCGAGAATGCCATTTTCGGGCAAACCGGTCCTAAGGTGGGGAGCTTTGACGGGGGGTTCGGGGCGAGCTACCTGGCGCGCATCGTAGGGCAGAAAAAAGCCCGCGAAATCTGGTACCTGTGTGAGCAATACAGCGCGCAGGATGCCCTGCAAATGGGACTTGTGAACAAAGTGGTTCCCCTCGAAATGTTAGAGGATGTTACTGTGGAATGGTGCAAAAAAATACAGGAGAAAAGCCCCATAGCCATTCGCATGCTTAAATCGGCATTCAATGCCGAGTTGGATGGGCAAGCCGGTATTCAGGAGCTGGCAGGAAACGCCACATTATTGTACTACCTGACCGATGAAGCCAAAGAGGGCAAAAACGCTTTTGTGGAGAAACGCAAACCCGACTGGAGCAAATTCCCGAAATTTCCTTAGTTGGCGCTTTGGGCATAAATACTTAACTTGCGCACATGAGTAAGGCCTTAGAGCACTGGAACCCGCCCGTTACAGACAAGCCCGATTATTTCGACACGGTCAAATACATCTATAAATACATTGAGTTTCACATATCGGAAGACGAGGCATATACCATACTGAATGCCTTTATTGAAAAATGGGACGCCAGCGCCGGGCAACTCATCCGCGAAGAGGAGCTCACCGCCCATGTAGTGGAGCGCCTGCAAAACAACTACGAGGTGCTGTTACCGGCGCCCAAAATAAAGCGCGTGGTGGAGCTGATACTCGGTTACCTGTTTGAAACAGGGCATTTCTTTCAGCAGGAAACAGACAATCAAGGTGGCAGGTAAAGTTTACGCATGGATATACGCGCTGCGTCTTCAAACATTGCCGCTTGCCCTTGCTACCGTAATTACCGGCAACGCCACAGCGTATTTCTTACATAAAGAAAAATTTTCATGGGTCACCGCGGGCTTGTGTGCCGTAACCGCTTTACTACTGCAAATACTCTCAAATTTAGCTAACGACTATGGCGACAGCCGCAAAGGTACCGATAACGAAAAACGCATCGGGCCGCCACGCGCCATGCAGCTTGGCTTACTGAGTACCCGGGAAATTTTGGCTGGCATTACAGCCACGGCATTGCTGAGTTTTATTTCGGGCTGTGCTTTGCTGTACGTTGCTATGCGCCATGAACCGGTGCAAGTGATCAGTTTCTTTTTGCTGTTGGGGTTGGCTGCCATTGCCTCAGCTATATTCTACACCGTAGGCAAATATGCCTACGGCTATCAGGGGCTTGGCGATGTATTCGTGTTGCTTTTTTTCGGATTGGTAGGCGTGGGCGGTTGTTATTACTTACAGGCAAAGGCCCTGGAATGGACAGTGGCGCTGCCGGCAATCGGCATGGGCGCGCTGGCAGCCGGTGTGCTGCACCTCAACAACATGCGCGATGCGGAGAACGATGCGGCATCCGGCAAAATAACCTTAGCTGTGCGCCTGGGTCCGGAGTACTCCAAGTGGTATCATTTGGGGTTAATAGCGATGGCGTACATCGGCTGCATTGCTTTTTCGGTTATACACTTCCGCTCTACCATTCAGTTTCTTTTCATTATAACTATACCCCTCATGCGCGGTCATGTAGAGGAAGTTTACCGCATCGTAAAACCCGAGGGATTTAACCCGCAACTCAGAACACTCGCATTGGCAACGTTTATCATCAGTGTGCTCTATGCAGTAGGGTTGGCATGGGGAGTGCATGAGGGGTAAACAGGCAGAAATGGGCTAAGCATCGCCTAACTCTGTAAAGAGTAGTTCCCCCACTTTGTGCGCTCCGGGTGAGGGATGTGAAGGGCGCGAAGGGAGTGAGCGGTGCGCAACGCAGTGGAGCACGGGAGCGGAGCTTACCCCCTGAAAATTTTTATATTATTACCGGTTATTTGTGAAACTTTCCTCGCAGCGATGTAATACCTGTTATAAGCTAACGGAAATCAGGCACCGGTAACACGCAGTGATAAAACTAATTATATGGCAAAAAATAATAAAGTGTTTGAGGAGGAGTCATTAGAAAAAAAACTCTGGAAAGCAGCCGACAAGCTCCGTAAAAACATGGACGCTGCCGAATACAAGCATGTGGTGCTGGGCTTGATTTTTCTGAAATACATTTCTGATGCTTTTGAGGAGTTGTATCAAAAACTGAAGGAAGGCAAAGGAGAGTACGAGGGAGCCGACCCTGAAGACAGAAACGAATACATAGCCGAAAAAGTGTTTTATGTGCCACCCTCTGCCCGCTGGACATGGCTGCAAGGCCGTGCCAAACTGCCCACCATCGGCAAAGACATTGACGATGCCATGGATGCCATTGAGAAAGATAATCCCTCGCTCAAAGGCGTACTACCCAAAGTGTATGCACAAGAAAAGCTTGACAAGACTTCACTGGGCGGGCTGATTGACCTTATCGGGACTGCCACGCTGGGCACCCAGGAAGCTCAGGCAAAAGATTTGCTGGGGCGGGTTTATGAGTATTTCCTCGGGCAATTTGCTTTGGCTGAAGGCAAAAAGGGCGGACAGTTCTATACTCCCGAAAGCGTAGTAAAATTACTGGTGGAAATGCTGGAACCCTACGAGGGCAGGGTGTTCGACCCCTGTTGCGGCAGTGGGGGTATGTTTGTGCAAAGCGAAAAATTCATCAAAGCCCATCAGGACCGCTACAAAAAACTCCCCTCCACCGGAGGGGTGAAGGGGTGGTTAAATCCCTCCGACCGCATTTCCATTTACGGGCAGGAGAGCAATCAGACCACCTGGCGGCTGTGTAAGATGAACCTG
>JANWXI010000126.1 GCA_025057415.1 Chitinophagales bacterium | reverse complement strand
TTCATCTTCCAGCAACTTTTCGGCAAAATCCTTGCCTGCATACCAAAACGAATCCCACCCTCTGATAATCCCTAATCTGAGCCCTATTGGATTTACCTTTTGTCCCATAGTTTATTTCGACTGTTTTCTTTTATTTTCTTTTTCCTTTTTTACCGGTTTTTTGTTTAACCCTTTTACCGCCCAATACTGTCAAAAATAACGTGGGGGGGGGCCCGCATTGGGCGGGCGCCCCGCATTTTCACAACTTATTAACAAATATTTTTATATGTAAATTTAAAGTAACTGACCGTATTATGCTTCCCTACGCGCATGTGAACGGTTGCCTGTGCGCTCCACCGGGTGAGGGATGCGAAGGGCGCGAGCGTAGCGAAGCGGTACGAAACGAAGTGGAGTACGGGAGCGACAGCGTACCCCGAAAGCAGCCCGACCCCGCTGCGGAGCGCAGCCCCGCGGAGCGTAGCAGCGGGGGCACCCCCAAAAAATGATTAATGTTTTTTTTAATGTTTTTGAGCGGGTCTTATGGGCTAAATCAATTTATGGGATAATCTTTACACTGGTTGCTTTGCCGCAGAATATCCCTAATCCGTTTTGGATGTTGTTGTAAACCTGTACCGGTTCGGCAAAGGGGTTGTTTCTGAATCTGTTTTGTAAGTTTAGAGTAACAAGGTATTGGTAGTAGCTCTCGCTGAGGTGATGGAGCGTTATCTTATAAACGGGATTTTGCGCATGATACTCATCATAGCTGCGCATTATTTGTATGGGTATATTGACAGATTTACCTTGTATAAACTTATCGCTGAAAATCAGCGAACTATAACAGTTAAATGAAGTTCTATCGTCTTCAACAGGAATATCGGAGCTTTGTACAATTTGTGCATCGGAAGTGCGGATGCACCCGGTAGTAAGTATCGGAGTATGAACGAGGTTGCCGTTGCCGTCAATTTGCATGATAGTGTCGATGTAAGTGACAGAGAGGGAGTAGAAATTTTTTTCACCGGGAGCATCTTTAAAAGATAAGTTGAATTCATCATAATAAATTTTGATATTGTTTATATCGGTCATGATTTTGTTTCGTTGCAGGTTGGTGGCATCAAATGCTACGGAATCGGGCACGGTAGTGACAGCAAAGACAGGCGGCAGTTTGTTATCCATAGCAAAAATTTCATATATTTTGCCTTGCTGGATGGTTCTGTTGGCGGGTGACAGGTAATATGTGTAATTGTCAGATGAGGTGTATGCCAGGAGGGTGTCTGACCAGCCGCCTCTTTCGGTGAGGATTACGCGGGCTGTTTTAACGGAGTGGGGAAACGAGTCGGCATGCATGCCCGAATTGGTTTCTACCGAGATGGCAGGAGATTGTCCGGCGGTGAGAATACCGTTTAGCACAAGTTTTTTCTGCGGCTCGGGCAATTCAATGTCTAAATCGCGCGTGCAGGAAAATTGTCCTGCCGTGACGAATATAAACAAAATAATATATAATTTATTACTCATTTATTTGGTTTTCGGGTGATGATGTTTCTGTTGTTTTGTTGTATTTGTTTTTGCGGGGCGCTGGCTCAAAACCCCATTTAAAGTTGATGGTAAGCGAAGGAATTATGGGGAATAAAGCAACTTTTTTAAGCACCGGTTTGCCAGGGTCTTTATCGCTGTAGCCCAGATATACAAAGAAGGGATTGAGGCGACTATACACGTTGTAAACGCTCAGGTTGAAATCTAACTTTAACCCTTTAAAATCGAGGTCGGGCGAGTAGTTGACGCCCAGGTCGAGCCGGTGATAATCGGGCACGCGATAGTTGTTCACGCGGTCGAAGTTCTCAACGTAGAGCCCGAAGAACCCGGAAATATCACCTTGCAGATCGTTAGCAACGTTGTATTTTTCAGTGGGGAGTGTGAGGGCATTGCCGGTAGCATAAATAAATGTGCCGGATACCCGCCAGTTTTGGTTAATGCGATACACGGCCACCACACTCAGGTCGTGGCGGCGGTCGTATTTGTAAAAGAAGGGGCGCCCGTAGTTGCGGTCGTTGAACTGGCGTAAAGTCCAACTGAGGGTATAACCCACCCAGCCCGTGAGTTTGCCCTCTTTTCGTTGCACGAGGAACTCGGTGCCATAGCTCCAGCCGCGCCCTTGCGTGAGGTTGTCTTCCCAGTTATCGGAACTATTAATGAAGTTAGCTCCGTTTTTGTAGTCAATTACATTCCACATGCGTTTGTAGTAGCCTTCTACGCTAAACTCGTATAATTCTTTGAGGGTGTATGCCCATCCCAGCGCGCCCTGATACGCCCACTGCGGTTTGATTTTGGCTGTTACGGGTAGCCACAGATCAGTGGGCAGACCCACGCCCGAGTTGGTGAGCAGGTGCAGGTACTGTGTCATCAGGCAAAATGACCCTTTTACACTCATTTGGGGCATTATCATTACCCGGGTAGATAGGCGGGGTTGTACACTGCCGTAAAATTTGCGCTGTACGGTAAAAGCCGATGCATGCATACCGAGGTTGGTCTTCCAGCGGGGAGTAATTTCCCAATCGTCTTGTATGTAAGCGGCAAATTCACCGGCATAAATTTTACCGCTGCCGATGGCGGTGTCGAAGCTTATATTGTTGTACCGGCTGTCGTACGTAGTGGCCCCCGGGCTGAAAGTGTGGAAGATGGCATTAGCGCCAAATTTAATGTAATGAGACGGCACGGGAGTGAAATCAAAATCGCTGCGAAGCGCCACGTCATCAATACCCGAAATGTAACGAATACCCGACTCCACTTCAGTACTATTGTCCGGGTTAATTTTATCAATGCGTTTGCCGTAGTAATTTGCCCCGACGCGAAAACGATATTGAGAGTAAGTTGCGGTGAGGTTGTGGAATATTTTGGGAGACACTACGAGGTTCCAGCGCAGGGCAGTGGTAATGTTGCCCCAGTTGAGGCCGAAACGAATACCTGATGTGTTTTTTTCGTATTCATCTTCATATTTATCAGTTGTTTTACCGCCAAATACGTCGCGGCCCAGGTAAGCGCTCAGGTAAAGGCGGTCTTTATCAGAAAAACGCCAGTTGAGCTTGGTGTTAAGGTCATAAAAATAATAGCCGAGGTTTGCCTGGCCTCCGCTGATGCGTCTGAGTATTGGGCGCATGAGCAGGTCCAGGTAGGTTCTACGTCCGCTGATAATGAAAGAACCTTTATTTTTTTTAATGGGACCTTCTGCCGTGAGTCGCGAAGCCAGCAGGCCTATGCCGCCTTCTAAATTGTAGCTGTTGAGGTCGCCCTCTTTCATGGTAATGTCAATTACACTGCTGAGCCGTCCGCCGTAGTACGCCGGAAAACCGCCCTTGATTAACTGCACGCTGTTAATGGCATCGCCATTAAAAACACTGAAAAAACCAAACAGATGATTTACGTTGTAAACCGGCACGCCATCGAGCAAAATGAGGTTTTGGTCGGGTCCGCCACCGCGCACGTACATACCGCTGGTTCCCTCGGTGCCTTTTTGCACCCCGGGCAGTAATTGGATAACTTTGATTACGTCCACTTCACCCAGCAAGGCGGGAATTTCTTTTATTTGGGTAACGGGTATAACCACAGTACTCATCTGGCTTTCGCGCTCTATGGAGCTTCGGGTAGCTTTAATTTCTACCTCTTTCAGGTCATTCAGTAAACTAAGCCGAAAATTCACCGTGCCGGATTTAGCTACTGTCACCTGAGCGTGTTTGTAACCCACATAAGAAGCCGTAAGCAGGGCCGAGTCGGCTGAAAGGGTAATGCTGTAAAATCCATAGTGGTTGGTGGTAGTGCCGGCTTGCGAGAGCTTATCATACACCACCGCTCCGATGAGCTGCTCTCCGGTTTCGGCATCGGTCACATAACCGCTCACGGTGATTTTTTGTGCAGGCAGCGCTAAAAATCCGCAGAGGCAAGCCGTGATGAAAATACCGGTAAAAGAATGTCGCATCAGGTGTGAAATATACACGCTGAAAATTACTTTTCCATATCCGAAAAAATAGTTCATGTTTGAGCCGCGATGGATATTAACGAAGATTTGTACCAATCATTGCATGACGACCTGGAAATCTGCCGCGACTACATCAAGCAGGTGGCCATGGGCATGATCAAGGGCGGGGTGAGCAATTACCCGATCTTCGTAGCTGTGCGCGGTGAGTCGGATATTGACTTGGGTATTCCGCTTATCCGCCGCGATGATTTTGATATTAGCTGGAGCTTTAATGTGTCGCATTTGGAAGATTTTGTAAACAAAGGCATCATTCACCGCGATAAGGTGAATGACTTCATCAAAGCATATAAAAACCCTGTAGCATATATGTGTGTGTTTGTGGCAGAGGAGCAGCAAGCCGGTTTTGTATTTATGCCTTACGACCGCAACCGCGAAAAACTCAATTGAGTACCTGCGGTGCTACCAAATCAAAGCGCGGTATTTTGACGGTAAATTCTTTCCCGTTGGTTTTATTCTGAAAGATGTAGGCGCCCTCCATGCGTCCGATAGTTGATTGCAGGTTACAGCCCGAAACGTACTCATGTGAGTCGCCCGGATACAACACAGGTTGCCTGCCCACTACACCTTCGCCTTCCACAATGCTTTTGCCATAAGGGCCATCGGTGATAATCCACTTTCTGCGCAGCAACTGCACGGTAAATGTGTTGTGATTGATGATTGTAATGCGGTAAGCATGCACATACGAGTACTCCGCCGGATTGGAATGCGCGGGCTGGTATGCTGTTTCCACAATTACCTCTACGCCCTCGGTGATAAGTGTTGCCATAGGTCAGTGAATATGCGTTTCGGCAGGTTTAAGAAAATTTGTGATATGATTTTTCACACGCATGAACGCAGTGTCAAAGTCGGCATTCACCACTTGTTTGTCAAATTGAGGGGCCATGGCTAACTCCTCTATGGCGCGCTGCAGGCGCTGTTTTAGGGTTTTGGCATTTTCGGTATGGCGATTGCGCAGGCGGTTCTCCAAACTTTCGCGCGAGGGTGGCGATATGAAAATGGTCAGGCAGTCGTCACCGTACATTTTTTTGAGGTTATGTGCGCCTTTCACATCTATATCAAACAGCGCTACTTTCCGGTTGTTCCAGATGCGTTCTATTTCCGATTTGAGCGTACCGTAAAACATGCCCGGGTACACCTCTTCGTATTCGGCAAATTCCCCGGCGGCAATTTTTCTTTTAAACTCGTCAACACTAATAAAGTAATACTCCCGACCGTGTTGTTCGCCTTCGCGGCGCGGCCGGGTGGTGCAGGAAACCGAAAACCCCAGGTATGGAATCTGCTCCAGAAGTTTTTTAACAATAGAGGTTTTGCCCGCCCCGCTGGGAGCAGTTATCACTACCAGTTTACGGGGGGGTATCACCACACGGGTAAAGCGGTGACCAGCCATGGCTGAGCGTGGTTTTCAAAAGCCAAATATGTGTGAGGTTTTTAACTGTGCAAATTTTTTTATGCGGAATTAACGGACACCGTGTAATGTAAAATCGCCAGCGTTTGTTTTTACCTGTAAACAAAAAAACTAAACTTGCCGCATGGCTCGCATATCACTCAGCAAAATCAGCACCCGGGCCCCCGCTAAGCTCGGTAAAGAGGAGGTGAAAAAAAAGACCCAAAAACTCCTGTACCGCCTCGAAGAATTGCAAAACCTGCTCTATGCAGAAGGAAAGCACGCCCTATTGGTGGTATTGCAGGGGCTGGATGCCTCGGGCAAAGACGGAGCCATCAAAAAAGTATTTGATGCCGTAAATCCCATGGGCTGCCGCGTAGTACCGTTCAAAAGACCCACCGAACTGGAAATGCGCCACGATTTTCTCTGGCGCATACATCAACAGGTACCCCCCAAAGGGATGATACACGTATTTAACCGGTCTCACTATGAGGATGTACTCGTGCAGCGCGTACACAAATGGATAGATGAAAAAACCGTACGGCAGCGTTTTGCCCACATCAACCACTTTGAAAAACTGCTGGTAGAAAGCGGCACAGTGGTACTTAAGTTTTACCTGCATGTGTCAAAAGAAGAGCAGCTACAGCGCCTGCAGGAACGCATGAGCGACCCCACCAAGATGTGGAAGTACAACGAAGGCGACATCAAAGAGCGGCAATACTGGAACCAATACCGCGCTGCTTACGAAGATGTTTTTGCCAACTGCAGCGAGGCAGCGCCCTGGCATATAGTGCCGGCTGACCAAAACTGGTACAAAGAATACCTCATAGCAGATGCTGTGGTAAAGGCGTTGGAGAAACTCAATATGAAATATCCGGGCATGAAGACCGGCTGACATTTTGCTGGCAATAATAAAACTTTTACATTCGGCTAAAATTTTCTTCATACAATGAAACACCTATTAACTCCCTTAACACTCTTGTGCATCCTTACTGCTCGGGCACAGCAACCCCCCTTACTCAATAGCTTCTCCTATACTCACATCCCCGGGCAGCTCATCACCTGTTTAAACTACACTGCCAACGATACAGGGATTGTGCTGGTACAGTTTCAGTTGTCAAAAATTGATTTGGGGGATGTGTACATTGACCAGTATTTTCAAACTCCTGCCGATACAGACGAAGCGTGCTTTACGATATACAATATTTACCCTTGTGTGAAACACTACGTAACGGTGAACCTTAGCAACGCTCACGCTTACGGGCCGGTGGCTAATCCGTTGTTTGTGTTTTACTCCTCCTGCGTATCGGGCTGTGAGGAATTGCAACCGGTACGCTATGCCCTTGCTGTTCACAACCGCAACATATTTGTAAAATGCAACGATGTGCAGGCAGGCGCTGCTCTGCACATCAGCGACCTTCAGGGCCGCACTATCGGCAGTATGCCACTTGTTGAGGGACAGCAACACTTATCACTGTTTGAATGGGGAGCCGGAATTTACATACTGCGTATAACCGAAAACGGACGCGAAGCGCTCACCGAAAAAATAGCCATCTACTAATGGCGCTATATTTACCGCAGTTGCTCTGCCCCTGTGGGCGAGTATATCCCTTTGCCACTCAAACGAACAGATGTTAGCCAAAACTTTCGCCAGTGCAGTTTACGGAGTGGACGCTGCCACCATCACCATTGAGGTGAGCGTGGGCGGTGAAGGAAAAATCAACTACATCGTAGTAGGGCTACCCGATAATGCAGTGCGCGAAGCCATCCCGCGCATAGAGAGCGCCGTGAAACAATCGGGCTACCGCATGCCGCGCACACGCGTGGTGTTTAACCTTTCGCCTGCCGATATACGAAAAGAGGGCACGGCTTACGATTTGCCGATGGCTGTGGGCGTGCTCGCTTCCTCGGGGCAGTTGCAAAACACTGCCAGGTTACAGCAGTACGTCATCATGGGCGAGCTCTCTCTGGATGGCAGCTTACTGCCCATACGTGGAGCGCTGCCCATTGCCATACAGGCGCGCAAAGAGAAATTCAAAGGTATCATCCTTCCCAAACATAACGCCCGTGAAGCCGCTATTGTAAATCAACTTGAAGTGATAGGCGCTGAAAACCTTGGCGAGGTCATTCGCTTTCTCGAAGGCGAAGCAGACATACGCCCCACGGTAGTAGATACGCGCGAGGAGTTTGCACACAATCAATTAAAAACAGGGTACGACTTTGCCGATGTAAAAGGGCAAGAAAATATCAAGCGCGCCTTAGAAATAGCCGCTGCCGGTGGCCACAATGTAATCCTCATAGGCCCGCCCGGCGCAGGCAAAACCATGTTAGCAAAACGCATGCCTTCCATCCTGCCTCCGCTAACACTCCACGAAGCGCTTGAAACCACCAAAATACACTCCGTAGCCGGCAAACTAGATAAAAACTGCTCGCTCATCTACGAGCGTCCGTTTCGCGCACCGCACCATACGGTGAGCGATGTAGCTCTGGTAGGTGGCGGCAGCTATCCCCAGCCGGGCGAAATATCGCTGGCTCACAACGGCGTGCTCTTTCTCGATGAACTCCCCGAATTCAAGCGAACCGTGCTGGAAGTTATGCGCCAACCCATGGAAGAACGCAAAGTCACCATATCGCGCTCCAAACTATCGGTCACTTACCCGGCAAACTTTATGCTCATCGCCAGCATGAACCCCTGCCCCTGCGGTTACTTCAATCACCCCGAAAAAGAATGTGTATGCGCACCGGGCGTAGTACAGAAATACCTCAATAAAATCTCCGGCCCGCTCCTCGACCGCATTGACCTTCATGTAGAAGTGACC
>JANWXI010000125.1 GCA_025057415.1 Chitinophagales bacterium | reverse complement strand
CTCGCAGGGTCACAACCTGAATATTCCCATTCACTTGTAGCCCCGCGCCCGCGCCTGCGGCGCGGGCGCGGAGTCAACTCGTCACAAAAATTCAGCGCAACCTCACGGTTCGCCCGCCTGAGGCGTACATAAACCAAACAAAGAAAAACATCTACTTATGGTAAACATTCGCAACTATATTAATTACGCCTTCCACACACGTACTTCAACCAATTTTCAGCTAAAACTTCAGAAAAGCTCTATTCAACACCCAAACTGCCTACGAACCATCCCGGGCAATTACGTGTTTAGATTTTATCTAAATTTGCACCATGAGCGATGTGGCTACCGAGCAGGAAATCAAACAAGGGATCATCGAGGTGCTGAAAACCGTCTATGACCCCGAAATACCTGTCAACATTTACGACTTAGGCCTCATCTACGAAATAAACGTTTTCCCCGACCGCGAGGCCGAAATCGTAATGACCCTCACCTCGCCCAACTGCCCCGCGGCAGGAACACTGCCGGGCGAAGTGGAGCAAAAAGCCAAAAGCGTAGCCGGCGTTAAAGACGTAACGATTGAACTCGTCTTTGACCCTCCCTGGAGCCAGGACATGATGAGCGAAGAAGCAAAACTCGAATTAGGACTATTGTAATTATCTCATAAAAAAAAAAACTATGTATCCTCCTGAACTCGTAGCACCCATGAAAGCCGACCTCACATCGGTTGGCTTCGAAGAATTACTCACTCCCGATGCCGTGGATGCCGCCTTAAAACAGAGCGGCACGGTATTTTTGGTTTTTAATTCTGTATGCGGATGTGCAGCAGGCGCCGCGCGCCCTGCCGTTAGAGATGCCATTCGCAATGCCAAAAAGCGCCCGGATAAGCTGGTGACTGTCTTTGCCGGTGTGGACCGCGAGGCAGTAAACCGCGCCCGCGAGTACACGCTCCCCTATCCGCCCTCTTCGCCCAGCATGGCGCTGTTCAAAGATGGCAAACTCGTCCATTTCATCGAACGGCACCAGATAGAGGGAAACAGCGCTGAAACCATCTCGGCACACCTGCAAAAAGTGTTTGAACACTATTGTTGAAAACTCCACGCAACCTCGTTGCGTTTTTCGACTTTGGCGAATGTCTATGCCACACGAGAATACCTCCCTGTGGCGTTAAACGCTATGGTGTATATTCGCACGCCCGAAAAAAAATTGCATCATGTCTAAATTTCATTTACTCACCATAAAAGAAGTAAACCGCGAAACTGCCGATGCGGTTTCGGTGGTGTTTGATGTTCCCGCGCATTTGCAGAACAATTTCCGTTACATTCCTGGTCAATACACCACCCTGAAACTCCACATAAACGGGCAACAGGTAAATCGCAGTTACTCTTTCTGCAGCTCACCATATATAAACGAGCCGCTCACCATTGCCGTAAAACGCGTAGAGGGCGGCAAGGGCTCCAACTTCATCAACGACCATTTTAAACCCGGCATGCAGGTAGAGGTGATGGAGCCGATGGGAAATTTCCACTCTCCCCTCTCCGCAAACAACCGTAAACACTACATCCTTTTTGCCGGCGGCTCCGGTATCACGCCGGTAATTTCTATCCTCAAATCGGTGCTTGTAGCCGAACCACAAAGCCGCGTTACCCTTTTTTACGGAAACCGCAACGAAGATTGCGTTATTTTCAAATCGCGCCTCGATGAGCTTTGCACTGCACACGCTTCGCGCCTCAAGGTCATTCACGTGTATGATGCTCCTCGCCACCCCACCCCTTACACGGGTCTGATTGTCAAAGATATGGCGCTCCGCCTCCTGCGCGAAAACACTGACCTGCAGTTTGCTGCAGCAGAGTTTTTTATTTGCGGCCCCACACCTATGATGAAATCCGTGGAAGAAGCGCTCCAAACACTCGGAGTGTCGCCCGAAAAAATCCACATCGAATACTTTACCGCTAAGGACAATGAAGACAAGCAGGCCGCCAGCGTAGGCGCCGCTTCAGTAAGCGAAGTTCCTTTTAACGGGCGCACCACCGTAAAAATCATCTATGATGGCAACGAATATGAATTTGAAGTGAGCGAAAAAGAAACCATCCTGCAAGCCGCTCTGGATGCCGGTTACGACCCGCCGTACAGTTGTATGGTGGCAGCGTGCTGTACCTGCCGTGCCAAACTTCTCTCCGGTAAAGTAGAAATGGACGACCGCGAAAGCTTAACCGATGCAGAAATAGCCAAAGGATACGTGCTCACCTGTCAGAGCCACCCCAAAAGCCACGGTATTGTCCTTAATTACGATTTGTAATTCACAGGCACTCAACCCGAATACTTACGCGCTTCGCCCTTTTGCTTCCAAGTATTATTTAAACCTGTTCACACGATAATGAGAAACTACCTATCTCTATTCCGCAGTACGCTTTAATTTCGCTTTACCCGTTATCACTTGAATTGTCATACGCAAAATATAATCTTTTACTTTCAACCCGCCTTACTCCATAGCTGCGTTAAAACTCAGATGCTGTATCTACACCGGGGTGTTCCCCTTATAAGTTCCTTAGCTTTTCGGCCATTACATGCGCTGCACGCTCTGCTCCCATTTCGTTAAAATGGCAATCATCATAAAACACCGATGTGTCTTTCGGCAATGCCCCGTCCAGGTCCACCCAAACTACATCGCGGTGCTGCATACAAAAAATTTTTAAAGCGTTATTGTAGGCAATTGCCGCTTCTTTAAGCGCCCGGGTTGTATAGTAAGCCGATGCCTGCCTGTTGAGAAAATCGCCCTTGCCGCCCATCCAGAGCATTGTGTTTTCGTAATCCGGCATAGTATCCTTGTAAATATATGCCTGCGATACCAAAACAAGGCGATACTTCCGCTGTGTACACAGCGCGTAAAAGCTATCTAAACAATCGCGAAAATACTTAAGACCGGGGCGTAAATCGGGTAAACTGTCGCAAATGGCTGCGTTCCTGCGTTTGCTTCGCCACGTATTGTATTGATGACCGTGCACATCCTGCACACTCTCCCATGGCACCGGGCGATTACGTTTCAGCACATTCACCAAAAGCCGCACAACCTGTAACCGGTACAACGGTTTGTTTTGGTAATAGTAATCAGAGGTTATGAAAATACTGCGCACCATGCTGTCCTCGTACATCGGTGACCATCCCGCTGCATAACGAAAACTATCTGCGAGCGCGAGATACCGGAACATATCATTTAAACCTGCCATCAATATAATTCCATCCACACGAGGCAGGTTGGGCACCGCGTATTTCAGGTGCAGATAATTTTCAAACAGGCCGCAACCGCTCTTGCCCATACCGGCTATACAATAGCCCGTAAGCCGGCTCAGGTGATGTTGCCATGTTTCGGTATCGTCTAAATAGAGGCACTCCGTGGTGCTTCCCCCCAGCGCCACATAACGCTGCGAACAGTCGTTGTTCCATCCGCCCCTCACTCCGTATGCGTTTATGGTAAATCGCCCCTGACCGCTGATGCCGTACAACACTGTGCTGTCAGGCAAAAATGTGTGATGCAAATTCGGCTCCCATACATAATATCGCTGCCTTTCATCAGCGTTGATGCGGAGAAATACCTCACACAACGCAAGGGTGCATATCAACGATATCACCACAAGCAAAATTCTTGCTGCCGCTTTCTTAACCATTACACAAAATTATAATTCAGATTATCGCTTTTTTGCAAAACAAACTTACGCCATCGCCATGGCAGCCATAGCAGCAGCCATTAATACCAGTCCGATGAGGTTTAACCTGTTTAGCTTCTCTCTGAAAAACACCACGCCGGCCAAGGTGGCAAACGCCACCGTGCCGAGATTAGCCATCGGGAACACCACCGCGCTGCCGCCCGGCACCGTAGCAAGCGCCCGCAGCATCGTTAAAAACGAGAAATAATTTATCACTCCCAGTACCACACCGCCCAGCAGGGTTTTCATGTTTAATTTTTTTACCCCGCGTACCAGTAAGTACAGCAGTGCCACCAGACCCCAAAATGCCGCCGCAAAAAATAAAAACAGTGAAAATGCTTCCTCGTGCTCAGGGATTACATAATATTTGTTAGCTAACTGCGTAAAACTATCGCAGGCGCCACTGCCGATAAAAACCAACACCGGCAGCAGAGCAATGCCCCGGTGGCGCCCCGCATTCTCTTCTTTCACAGACGATAATACCACTGCCACCAGCGCCAGCGCCACTCCCATAAATTTCAACATACTAAACGCCTCTCCATATACCGTAAAGGCAAGCACAACCGGAAAAACCAACCCCAGTTTCATAGCCACCGAAGCAGTGGAAGCGCCATACCGCAACGTGGTGATGCTGGTCATGTTAAACACGGTGATGAACATACTCCCCAAAAAGAGCGCAAATGGCCACCAGTTATCTTTCCACACAGCGCCGCCCAACACATAATGTTTATTTTTCATATATAAAAAGGCAAATACCGTGGCAGACAGGTAATTGAACACGATGGCAGTAAACGCATCTATGCCCAGGCGCTGGAAGATTTTAAACATTACCACCAGCATGCCTGAGAAGAGTACACTGAGCCACAGGTACGTCATACGCGATAGTATATTTGCAAAGTGTCGCTGCCTACTTTTTTCGTCTCGGAAGGGGTGTAACCCTCTAAACGCACTCCCCTTCCGCTGCCGAGTTGAACGGGCGAAATGAGTACCCTCGCTTCATCCCATAACGCACCATTCACAAAATGCCGCAAAGTTTCGGGACCGCCTTCCACCATTACAGATTGTATCTGCATCTCAAACAGTATTTTCATTACTTCCCTTAAAAAACCACTTTCGAAACACACGCGGCGGAAAGTGATGTGGCCATCCACTTTGTCTTTTACGGCATTGATGATGAGCGTTGGAGCCGCAGGGCTGTAAAGGTTATAATGCCCGGGGACTTCTAAATTACGGTCAATGACCACGCGCAGCGGTTGGCGGCCGTCGGCAAAGCGCACGGTGAGCTGAGGATTATCGGTGAGGGCTGTGTTTTTCCCCACCAGTATGGCTTGCTCCTCAGCCCGCCAGCGATGCACCAGGGTGCGCGCTTCTTCTCCGCTCAGCCACACCTGTCTGTTATCGGGCGGAGCCATCCAACCGTCAGCGCTCTGCGCCCATTTGAGAATAACATACGGCCGCTTTTGGCTGTGGTATGTAATAAAACGCCGGTTCAGGAAACGATGCTCGTCTCGCAGGATGCCTTTTATCAAATGTACGCCATGCTCCAGCAGTTGGCGCTCGCCTTTTCCGGCAACCAACGGGTTGGGGTCGTTATCGGCAATCACCACACATTGTATTTTTTTTTCAAGTATCAGGTTTGTGCATGGGGGCGTTTTGCCGTAATGAGCGCAGGGTTCCAGGTTAACGTACAACGTACATTCGCGGAGCTTCTCTTCATGCGCCACAGCGCGTATGGCATTTACCTCCGCATGCGGACCGCCGTACATCTGGTGGTAACCCTCGGCAACGATTTCTCCGTTGTGTACAATAACGCATCCCACCATCGGATTGGGAGCCACGTTGCCCAATCCCCGGGCAGCCAATGCAAGACAACGCTGCATGTATTTTTCATGCTCCATGGCAGATTTAATACCTGCGGCTCAGCGCCTTTTGCACCCAATCTTTTTTAGAGAATTGCTTCGCCTTGTAACGCAAAAAGAATTCAGGCATAAACCGCTTGAGGTGAAACACAAACCTTGCCTGAAAAGGATGCAGAATGTAAAACTCGTTTTTACCCGCCTGCGTAAGAATGTAGCGCGCCACATCCTCAGGCGAAAACCTCGCGCGCTGTATAATCGTTTGCCCGATTTTAGCCGCATCTTCGTTGCCCTTGTGATGCTGCATGATGTTGCTGCGGAAAAACGTGGGGCACACCACGCTCACCTGTACATTGTACGGCCAAAGCTCCGCATATATACTCTCCATGAGCGAAATCACAGCGGCTTTTGTTACGTTGTACATGCTCATGTTAGGCATATTGGCAATGCCGGCTGCGCTGGCAACAGAGATGATGTGCCCGCTGCGTTGGTTTTTCATGTGCGGCACAGCGAAGTGCGTGCCGTAAATCACCGCCATTTGGTTGATGCCCGTTATCCACTCCCAGTGCTCCAGCTTGTACTCGCCAAACAAACCCCCATCACCCACGCCCGCGTTGTTGATGAGCAGGTCTATGCCTCCCGCCTGCGCAATAAAATCCGAAAACGATTTTTCATACTCATAGCGGTTAGCCACATCAAACCGATAGGTGAGCGCTTTGCCACCTGCCTGCTCTATCAGCGCCCGGCTTTCCTGCAATCCGGTATCATTAATATCGGTAATACCTACAGTCCAACCGTCTTTGGCTAACTCTACTGCCAGTGCCCGGCCTAATCCGCCCCCGCCGCCTGTGATAAACGCACGCCGGGCGGGGTGTTTTTGGGTTAATGTGTATGTCATTCGTATAAATTACTGCGCTAACTTAACAATCTGTAAACAACTGCAGTTGGTGACTTTTTTCATGAACAATTGCATACGACTTGCAAGTTCATCAGTAAAAAATTGCTAACAGGTGAGGAATAAAAACATCGCACAGACAGCAGTTGATATTTCCTGCTCCGTAACCTAAAAAGTAAATGACTAATGACTGTGTTACGGGAGTTTATACCTCACACCCCCACCTCCTCCATCAAATGCTTCACTTGCTCCCAGGGCTCGCGCTCAAAATGGTTGCGGTCTTTTATTCTTTCAGGATAGCGAACATGATATTCAAACTCATGGCGGAAGTGGCGTATTGCCGAAGCCACCGGCCATGCGGCGGCATCGCCCAGCGGGCATATCGTATTGCCTTCAATCTTGCGTTGTATGTCCCACAGCAAGTCAATATCCTCCATGCTACCGTAGCCGTGCTCAATGCGCCAGGTCACCTTCTCCAGCCAGCCGGTGCCTTCGCGACAGGGCGAACACTGCCCGCAACTCTCATGATGATAAAAACGCGAAAAATTCCACGTGTTGCGCACTATGCATTGCCGGTCGTCATACACGATAAACCCTCCCGAGCCAATCATGCTGCCGGTGGCAAAGCCCCCGTCTGCCATGCTCTCATACGTCATCAGGCGGGTTTCGCCCTTTGCCGTTTTAAACAGCAAGTGCGCCGGCAATATAGGTACCGATGAGCCGCCCGGCACACATGCCTTCAGCGGACGGTCCGTTTGCATACCGCCACACCACTCATCGCTCATTACAAACTCCTCCACCGTAATGCCAAGTTCAATCTCATACACACCCGGCTTCCGGATGTTACCCGATGCAGAAATCAACTTCGTACCGGTTGACTTCCCCACCCCTATTTTGGCATACTCATCACCGCCGTTCAGCAATATCCACGGTACACACATGATGGTCTCCACATTGTTCACCACCGTGGGGTTACCGTATAAGCCCACCACTGCCGGAAAGGGCGGCTTAATCCGCGGGTTTCCGCGCTTGCCCTCCAAACTCTCTATCAGCGCGGTCTCCTCGCCACAGATATACGCCCCCGCGCCGCAGGTAACGTAAAGGTCTAAATCATAACCGCTTCCCAAAATATTCTTTCCCAGCCACCCGTGGGTATATGCCTCCTGAATAGCGCGCTCCAGCAGACGGTAAATCCACATGTACTCGCCTCGTATATATATGTACGAGAGATTTGCCTCCAGCGCATAACTGCTTGTAATCATCCCCTCAATGAGCAGGTGCGGAAGTTTCTCCATCAGGTAGCGGTCTTTAAACGTACCCGGTTCACTTTCATCGGCATTACACACCAGGTGACGCGGGCGCCCGCTCTTCTTGTCCAGAAAGCTCCACTTCAATCCGGTAGGGAACCCCGCCCCTCCGCGTCCGCGCAGGCCGCTCTTTTTCACCTCCTCCACTATATCGTTCGGAGCCATCTTCAGCGCCTTTTCCACCGAGCGATAACCGCCATACCTGCGATACACCTCATACGTATTGATTCCCGGTACATCCGCATGCTCCAGTAAAATTTTTCTACCCATAACGGTTAAATATTTTTTTAATGTTTAGTTAGTCGCTCAAAATAAAACCACCGGCAGGTAAAATAGTTGCGCTTCGCTGCCGTTGCAATTATCGCATAATATTTCATAACAAATAAACATACATGGTGTATTAGGGGGTGCCCCCACTGCTTTGCTCCGCATAGCTACGCACAGCAGCGGGGTCGGGCTGGCTACGGGGTACGCTTTCGCTCCCGTGCTTCAC
>JANWXI010000124.1 GCA_025057415.1 Chitinophagales bacterium | reverse complement strand
TACTGAAGGCAGCGGGTTTACGGTTACGGTGCGCGATGCCGTGGCCGTGCAGCCCGATGCGTTGGTTACGGTAACCGTGTAGGTAGTTGTAGAAGTAGGCGATACAGTTTTGCTAGCTCCGCTACCCAAGCCGTGGCTCCAGGTGTAGCTTACCCCACCGGATGCCGTGAGGGTGATGGAATTTCCGAAACATATTGTGGCTGTGGCCGGACTGATAGACGCGGTAGGCACAGCATTAACGGTAACCGCTCCGGTAGTAGCCGAGCATCCTCCGGGGTTGGTAAACGTGAATGTTGCGCTGCCCACAGAAAGGCCGGTAACCGTGCCACTGCTGCTTACCGATGCTACGGATGGGTTATTGCTCACCCAGGTGCCGCCCAAAGTGGGACTGAGTTTAGTAGTATCGCCCACGCAAATTGAAGATGGACCCGTGATGCTTACAGAGGGGGTACACTTACATTCATTATGCTTGCGGATACGGCCATTGTATTGGGTAAACCAAATGTTGCCTTCTACATCCGCACTTAATCCGTAAGGTTGTGTGAGAGTGGCTGAGAGGGAAGCTCCGTCAGTATTACCGGTAGTGCCGCTTCCCGCCACTGTGGTAACAGCGCCCGTGTTACCGTTTACACGAAATATCCGCTGGCTACTGTAAGAAGATACAAAGAAAGTATCGGTGCCGGGTAGTTTAACTGTGGTGATAGCATCCACAATGGCTGTAGTGCTGCTGATAAGCGTAGTGGCAAATGATGTCTTATTGATGCGATAGAAATATGCAGGAGATCCTGTTTCACGGCTAATAGCGAAAATGTCTTTATTGTTGAAAACAGCTACGCCCGCGCCTCTTACTCCGTTGGGTGGTGTGGCTAATAGCGCAACGGCTGGCGTACCCGCTACTCCTCCGCCCGGATTTATTCTGTAAACCCGCTTGCTGAAATACTCCATCATCAACAGGGTGTCGCCATCATAGCGCACCAGGTTGAATGGCGCTGTGAAACCGGTAGCATAAGGCGTAGCCGGCCCGCCACCGGGCGGTATGCGCGAAACAGTTGTACCGGTACCGCCACCATAATTGGTTACGTACAAATAACCTTGCGTATCGAATGCCAAGTCGGTTGGCTCGCTTAATCCGCTATTGCAATAAACAGAGGTTACACCGCCCGGAGTAACACGCAAAATGCGATTGTTGGTTCGGTCGGCTATATACATGTAGCCCAGATTATCGCGAACGATGAAACCTAAAGTGAAACCGGTGTTAGTAATAGTATTTACGGTAGATGTCGTGCCCACGCTGAATGCACTCGTTGTACCCACACAGCCGCTTCCCGATTCTGTAAAAGTGAAGGTGGCGGTGCCTGTTGCCAGCGGAGTTACCACACCTGCCGGAGATACAGCCGCTACCGAAGGATTGCTGCTAACCCAGGTGCCCCCGGTTGTGGGTATAAGTTGGCCGTTGCTGCCAAAACAAATCACATCATCACTTACTATCTGAGCCAAAGGCCTTACATCAATCTCCAATGAATTGGAGCAGCCAGTAGAGGTTTGCGTAAAGGTGAGTTTGGCAACTCCCCCCAGTGAAGCGCTGGCAGTTACTGCCCCACCGCCTGTTACCGTAGCTACAGATGAGTGCCAACTTACCCAGGTACCACCGGAGGTGGGGCTTACGGTAGTAGTACCGCCAATACATATCGGATTAGGACCAGTAACGCTTACTGCGGGTAGCGGGTTTACGGTTACGGTGCGCGAAACAGCTTTAGCGCAACCGTTACTTCCTGTGGCGGTTACCGTGTAAGTGGTAGTGGATGGAGGGCTTACGGTGATACTCGCTGTAGTTGCCCCTGTACTCCACAGATAGCTTACACTGGCGCTCGCAGTAAGGGTTGCGCTCTCGCCACTGCATATTGTTACGGTGGCGGGAGTTATGCTCACGGTGTGTGTTTTATGCTTTACCTCCACAAATTCAGAATATGCCTCGCAACCGGGTATTAAGGTTGCCAATACTCTGTAGAAACCCGTATCTTTTGCCCAGTAAGTTTGTCCGGTACCCACCAGCGTTGCGCCACGGAACCACTTATATGCCACAAACCCATTAGGCGCTGAAAACAATACCGAATCGCCCTCGCATATTTCCTGCATGGTAGCAGGTGTTATGCTCACACTCAGCGGAGATGTGCAGGTGGAACGGTAAAAAACCGTTCGGAACACAGGCCCCCAATTGTTGGCAACATCGCGCGCCCGCACTCCCAGCACATGTAAGCCCGTGTCCACTGTAAGGGCGGCTGACCGTGTGATAGCTTCAATGGCGTTATCAAATGAACCATCCAATGCCAGCATGGGCGATGCCAATCCCGCCCCCGGGTCGGTGTCAATAAAATATTCTGCTGCTGTAATTTTCAGGTCGCGCGGGGTGAAAGGCCCGGTAACGTTAATCACCGTACGGAATGTAGGGCTCCAGTTGCCTGTTAAGTCCTTCACGCGAAAGCCCATGGTATGCAAACCGATGCCGGGATGTGTTACGCTGTTGCGAAAAACTTCCTCTATCGCGTTGTCATAAGTGCCGTCTAAAGCGAAAACCGGAATGCCCAAGCCAAGCCCCGGGTCGGTATTGAAAAACATTTCACCCTGTGTGATTTTTATGTCGCGGGGCGTGAACGGACCGGTAACGTTTATTACGGTGCGGAAGGTAGGGCTCCAGTTGCCCGCTACGTCTTTCACGCGGAAACCCATGGTGTGCAAGCCAATGCCCGGGTGAGTTACGCTATTGCGAAAAACTTCTTCCACAGCATCGTTGAACAGCCCGTCAAAAGCAAGTAGCGGAATGCCTAAGCCAAGCCCCGGATCGGTATTAAAAAACATCTCCCCGGCAGTAATTTTTAAATCGCGCGGGGTAAAAGTTGGACCGATATGCAAAACGGTCTTAAAAGTTGTGCTCCATACATTATTGTGGTCGCGCACGCGCACATGCAGCACGTGAGTACCTAAGCCGGGCAGAATTCCCACATAACCCAGTACGGTTTCCACCGCATCGTTAAACATACCGTCAAAAGCCACCAGCGCCACTCCGTTGCCTTCGCCCGGGTCGGTGTTAAAGAACAATTCACCGGCTGTTATTTTTATGTCGCGCGGGGTGAAGGTGGGGCCAACGCTTAATACGGTTTTAAAAACCGGCCCCCAGTTGCCGGCATTGTCTTTTACCCGTACGTTGATGGTGTGTGTGCCGGAGCCGAGCATGGTGAGGATGTTGCCGGCTATGGCTTCAATAGCGTTGTTGAAACTGCCGTCCACCGCCACCAAGGGGATACCATTGCCGGGTCCGGGATCGGTATTGAAAAACACCTCTGCTTGCTGAACGGTGCGCACCTGCGCATAAGCTGCAAGATGCAGCGAGCAAATTGCCGCAATCAGCAGGATATATTTTGAAAATTTTCTGACCATGACCCACATTTTTTTATATTCATTATCCATGTAAAAGTTTTGGCAATGCTTACCTTCTTTTAGGACATCATGCAGCAGACGAAAGCCGCATTCGCCTTCAGTTGGTAGGGGCAATTATTATCGGTCAAATGAATTTCCGCGGATGTTGAGCGGGTCGCCCAGCAACAGGTAATTGGGCGCGCGCACAAAAGCTACGCGGGCAGCGCCTGTAACCGGCAGGGGGAAGAAATTGGCATGGCTGTACGAACCGCCCCACACGCCCGCATCGTTGCGGGTCAGGTCGTGGTCGCTGAACATCGGGTCGGGGTGGCCGCCATTGATGGCATCGCCACTGATGATTTGAGCGGTAGTAGGGTTAATGGTAGTGGTGGTAGCCAGGTTGTTGGTGCCGTTGTTGGCAAGCCCCGAAAAAGGCAGGTTTGAAATGTTGTAGGAAACGTTCATCATAGAAGAAGATGAAGCGTAGTGGATGCTTATCCTGGTAGGAGCAGAGGTTGAACCAAGCACTAAATTGTTATACACTTCAAAACGCGCTAAACTCGGACACAGATAAAATGTTAAACCCACGATAACACCGGATGTTTGTGATAGATTGCCCCTTACAGTGTTATTAAAAAACTTATGAGTTACTGTATTATCGTTTTTAGCATTGTTCAGGTAAATACCGTATTGGTTGTAACCTGTAGCTGCTGAAACATAGTAATAGTTATTAGCTACATATTGAAACCGCCCTGTGTTGTTGATGGAAATTCCGCCATAATTTGTGCTGCCGCTCCCGGTAACGTTATTGATAATTCGGTTGCCTACTATAAAAAACGTATCGGAAGCGGTTCCATCACTTAGATAAGAAATACCGGCATTCACTCCATCAAAGGGAGCAAAAAAGCTGCCGCCATTGTTCATCACTACCTCATTGCCAAATACATTTCCGTAGCGCAAAGTGATGTATCCGTTTTTTACAGAATTGGA
Organism: Chitinophagales bacterium; assembly: GCA_025057415.1. Lineage (GTDB taxonomy): Bacteria > Bacteroidota > Bacteroidia > Chitinophagales > LD1 > Bog-950. Next base: position 3,949 of record JANWXI010000124.1, on the reverse strand, counting down.
TGCCACCAAAACGTCTAATCCGGTGTGGTTGAAAGAGAGGTAACCGGTGTCCACTTCACAATCGGCAACCGTAATGCGGCAGCGGGTGCCGCTCACAGATGCGTCAGTTTCTACGTTACCTTTAATATTTTTCATGTGTAGTATGGCGATGTTGCGCCCGGGAGCTGTGGAAATGGTAATGTTGCCTTGCAGCACCCACTTTTGGCCTTCCTGATTGCTGAGCAGTTGCAGCGATTTATTGATGGTAAAGTTCTCTACATAAGGCACACCGCCCGGTTTGGGTTCAATCAATATACGGTCGCCATTGCTGGCAGCAGCGATAGCGGCAATAATAGAGGAGTAGCAACCTCCGGTGCCGAGTTCGTTTACGCAGAGGTCGGCTGCGGAGATAATTTGCGATGTTACAAGCAGTAGCAGAAATACTGGGGTGCGGAAATGAGTTTTCATAACATATTATTTTATTGCAAAGAAACTAATACTCTCCCGCACCCGAAAAAAAATCGGTTACCAAAAGTCCCGAATTCTTACTATCAGGTGAAATTAGATGCGATTAAACGCGCCAATTCTGCCATTTCTTCTTTAGTCATCTGTACACGGGGGCGGCTAAAGTCAATGTCGTGAACGCTTTGCAGGGGCACCAGGTGTACGTGCGCATGCGGCACTTCTAAACCCACTACGGCTATCCCTATACGCAGGCAGGGCACGGTTTGCTGAATGGCACGGGCTACTTTTCGGGAAAAGAGAAATAAACCGCTGAGGGTCTCCTCATCCAAATCAAAGATGTAGTCCACTTCTTTTTTGGGGATTACCAGAGTGTGCCCCTTCGCCAACGGATTGATGTCGAGAAAAGCGAAATAGTTCTTGTCTTCGGCTACTTTGTAGCAGGGAATTTCTCCGGCTATGATGCGTGAAAATATGCTTGGCATTGTTGTATGGTTTTTGTTTTTAATGTGTAGGCGATGTAATGCAATGTAAATATATAGTGTTAGTGTATAGTTTGGTTACAGGTGATTTTCGGGGCGCGCGCCCCGAAACATCTATATAAAACATTATATTTATTCATTATACAAATCTTCACGGCAACACTTGCTTACCTGTGCTGCTTTCCACAATTCAAGGTTTTCCGGAGCGCTTATTCGGGTGAGGGATGCGCAGGGCGCGAGCGCAGCGAAGCGGCCGCGCACGCACCATTGAAAAAACAAACAAATTGCGGGCGCGGCGGGAGCGACAGCGTACCCCGTAGCCAGCCCGACCCCGCTGCCTTGCAGCGCTTGGCAGCGGGGGCGCCCCCAGATACAAATTAAAAATAAAATTTATACATAAATTTACCGGACAGCACGCAGGCGATGGTGGGGTGCATCTCAGGCAACGTTTTGCGTATTGCCGTAGTTGGTGGATATTTAGCACAAAAGTTCAATCGAAGAACTGCACTTTGATTAAGCACTAAACTGTCATAGAAGCACGTCACGCCGCCATATTGCCAAACCCTTGTGCCCGCTGCACAATTCTCCAAAGCTAACACATTCTGTGTATAAATCAACACCTTTTCCTTCTGCTCCGTATCTACTTTTGCTCCATGCAAGGCAGAAAACAACAACTGCCTGTAAATTCCGAAAAAGCATTCTAAAATCAGTTGCTTATCTTTACTCGGCTATCCTACTCCGCACTAAGTATGGGATAAGCAAATGCATTACCAACGAGAAAATTTTTATCTGACCAAGTTATTTTTGTCGTGAAGGGGTTGTGCAACGGCTACCGATGTCACCACCAGTGTTTTCATTTCTTTTTAAGTTCTTCAATTTGTCCTTTTGCGTAGTTTTTAGCTTTTTCGTCCCCATGTTTGATTGTCAGTTCGTAATATTTAATTGCCTTTTCCGTGTCGCCTTTCAATTTGTATGCTTGTGCAATGTTGTTCAAAACAATGTAGTCTTTTGGATTTAGTTTTTCGGCTTTCAATAATTGTTCTAATGCTTTGTCATATTCTTTTTGAAGCATAAAAACTATTGAAAGATTTGATAAACTTTCAATATGGTCGGGATAGTATTTCAATACTACTTCGGCAATTCGTTTCATATTGTCAAGCAAATCGTCATTTTTTGTGTTGTAAAGTTGAAGCTGATAGACTTGTATTGAACTAAGCATAAAATTTTTTGGGTCGTCAAGCGGTTTGCTATCAGTCCAAGTCCACATGTTTTTGTTTATCGCTGAATAGTCAATGGTTTTGATTATTTCTTTTGTGAAGTTTTCGTAATCTTCAATTTGTCCGAACATATAAATCTTGCCGAAACGCATATCAAGTCTGTTTGGGTATTTTTCAAGTCCTTTGTCTATGTAGTCAAAACCCTTTTTCAAAATGTCTTGGTCGTAGTATGTTTTGACATACATATAAGAAACAGGTTCTTTATTAGAACTGTCTTTATCCATAATTTGAAGAACGTCATTTCCCTTTGGGTTTTGTTCAAGAGTTATAATTTCTTTCTTACTCTTATTTGCGAAATAGTTAAAGTAAGCAACATAAAGTTCTGGGTCTTTGCTGTCTGCTTTTTCCCATTTGTCTAAAAGTTGTTGTTGCCCTAATGTGTCTTTCTTAGAAACAAGTTCATTGAATTGTTGCTTAAATGTCTGTCCAAAAACTTGGTTAAAAACGAAAATCAAACCGAAAATCAGTAATGTTGTTCTTTTGCACATTGTCGTATTTTTAGCATTGGTAGTAACGTTTTGCAGCTACCCGAAGGTGGCGATTTCGAAGCACTTCACTGGCAGTTAAGCACTAACTATGATAGAAGTACAAAGATTGATTTACCCACGGAATCGTCACTTTTGGGTAGATGCTATTAGCAGGCGTTGTTTTGACGATTTTTATTGTCAATCTTGCAGGCGAAATAGAACCCATTTGTCTTTTGTTGTTTTTCTTTCCGCTCCAACTCCTAACGGCATTTCAAATAAGTCATTTATTGTCGAGTCGATTTCCGTTGCTTGTTTCAGAGAAATTATTTTGGCATTTGCTTCTGTATGGTCATGTTGTCCACAAAGAAATTGCCACGAGCCGTCTTCTTTGTCGTGAGCAGCATAAAGTATTGGTCTTTGTTTACATAAAACGTGGTCGCAGACAATACAAACTGTGTTTTCATCTTCCTTGAATTTATAGTCTGTATTATTTGTGTCGCTCTTCTTTTGTCCAAATAAATTAAACATAGTCAATGTCGTTAAAAGAGTTGATAATATTACTTTTTTCACTCTGTTGTCCGACATTTTCAATGCCCGCCAACATTCAAATTTACGCAATTACGAGTTAAATAGCTAAAATTATTTTGATATTCTTTTTAGTTTGATAGTCAATTATTTACACAAAGTAAATTGTCGTGCATTCGGTATTACTTTTGGTAGTGTTTGCGCAGTATTATGCCGTAAATGTACATCTAATACGTTACAAAAGGCGCATACTAAAGTAAATAAATCAGAGCTTACTTTTTCTTTTGGAACACATCATCAAAGAAACGTTGTTTGGATGCGATTTCCTTATTCAAAGGATGCAATTGCTGCGCTAAATTTAAGTTCCCCTCTGACTGATGTAGCCAAACACAAAAGGCATGGTACTTGCCGGACTTGCCTTCGGTGCATGAAGCCCTGTGACATACTAAACATTATTTTATTGTATTACCAAAAATGTACAAAAAAAATTTGTTTTTCGTAGCTATGTAGTAACAGCTATTATCAGAAGTTTTTATGTAGTTGCTGCAAATCAAAAGATGCTCAATTGACACTGTCAAAGCATCCTTATAAATAGGAAAATAGTAGTAAGACGTAACCAAGTCGCCCGGCCCGATACCTTCTTTCGGGTGAGGGATGCGCAGGGCGCGAGCGAAGCGAAGCGGCCGCGCCCGCACCATTGAAAAAACAAACAAAATGCGGGCGCGGCGGAAGCGACAGCGCACCCCGTAGCAAGCCC
>JANWXI010000123.1 GCA_025057415.1 Chitinophagales bacterium | reverse complement strand
ACCCCGAAGCAAGCCCGACCCCGCTGCCTTGCAACGCTTGGCAGCGGGGGCACCCCATAATAACTAAATCAATCAATAGCTGGGCTCTAAGTATTTAAATTTTTAAGCGTAGACGCGAAAACTATTTCGGAATTACCCGGTATCTCTCAAAGGGGTATGTATGGGCTTAAAAGAATGAAATAATGTTTTTTAAATTACAGCATCACGCGTATTAAGACGTTATTAGGATGTAAGTTCATCACAATCATTCCTGCTGTAAAAGAAGCGCAACTCTGCGCGATGGTAAACTATCGGGTGGTATTGCTTTTTTCGGTTTTCACTCTTCGTACAAATCCAGCCGTATTTACGCTAAGGGTGAAATGCTGTAGTGTTTGCCCTTGTGCCAGAGGCATCATGCCGTATGTAAAATCAAACTGCCGGATGTGTACCCCCAAACCAAACGACAAACCCGGAGCGCCCCTTCGTGTGGTGAGACGAAGCTCCTGCTGGCGATAATGGTTGTACGCCATGTTCAATCGCACTACTTTTTTGATATTAAACTCTATACCGATGATGATGTGCCTGAAAAGTTTATCGGCAATGTATTTGCGTTTCTTGAGTTCTGCTGTGTCAATGAATAAATTATTCTCCTCATCGGCAGGATTGTTGTAGCGAATATCCCAAACGTGTAGATGGTGGAAAGTGGTGTGTATGCGAAACGGCACCCCTTTGAAACCAAAACTGATGCCAGCTTGCAGGTCAAAAGGAGGGTCGTAGCGGTTGCCGGGGGTATAAGGTTTAATCTGAGCGCCGGCGTTGCGCGCTACAAGCGATGCAGTGATATTGCGGGCTGTGTCGTTTATCATCACGGCAATGTCGGTGGCTGCGCCAAAAGAGCTCCAGGGACCGAGTTGTGAGTAAATCAATTTGGTGTTTAAGCCGGCGCTGAAAATTCGCCCGAACTGATAACCATAACCGGCGTATAAATTCATGTCGGTGGCGCTGAACTGCCCGGTTACATTACCCACAGCATCTGTTTCCTGAAAACGACCGTACGCCATGTACTGGAAACCAAAACCAAATGTGCCGGGAATGCGGAATTTGTGTGCATATACCAGATTTCCAAAATTGGTGCGCCCCGGATATACAGCGGTACCAAACGATGCATGGCGGTGCATAGCGGGGTTCCATGCCGATGGGTTGGCTAACGCCACACTCAGGTCATGGTCGCTGATGCTTACGTTGATACCTCCTAAAGCGCTGATTCGTGCCGAAGGTGACATTTCAAGAAAATCATATACATACCGCCCTCCCAGCACCTGGGCTTGTGCGGTTTGAGCCACACATATCCACAAAAAAATAATCCTGAGTTTCGTCAAAAGCAATTTTAATTTGGCTGCTGTTAAACGCAAGGGTACAAAGATTATTTCATCCGTAAAAACATTATGGGCTACAATTCACTTTCGGGTAAGCGGGTAATTATCACAGGGGGTGCATCGGGTATCGGACGCGCGGCAGTGGAGCGCTTTGTAGCTGAAGGAGCAAAGGTAGCAGTATGGGATGTAAAAAAATATGAGGGAGCGAAACAAGTATTTTACACACAATGCAATGTTGCCCATCCTGACGATGTGGCGCTTGCCATGCAAACCACGTTGGAAGCGTTCGGTGGTGTGGATGTACTCATCAATAATGCCGGTATTACCCGCGATGCCTCATTTTTGAAAATGACAAATGAACAATGGCAAGAAGTACTGGAAGTAAACCTTAGTGGTGTTTTTCACTGCTGCAAGGTGGTAACTCCTCATCTCGTATCACAAAACAGCGGCTCCGTTATCAATACTTCCTCAGTGGTTGGGCTTTATGGGAATTACGGACAAGCCAACTATGCCGCCGCTAAATCGGGTTTGATTGCTTTTACAAAAACGCTCGCGCGCGAGTTGGGGCGATACAACATCAGAGTGAATGTAGTCGCCCCGGGTTTTATTGCTACGGATATGGTAAGTACCGTTCCTGAAAAAGTATTGCAAAAATTGCGGGAGCGGGTGCCGCTGGGCCGGCTCGGCACAGCCGAAGAAGTTGCAGGCATATACGCTTTTCTCGCTTCAGATGAGGCAAAATTCATCACCGGTACTGTGATAAGTGTGGACGGTGGAATGACAATTTAAACTATGATTAACCCACAAACATATTACTACATCCTGTACGCATGGATTGCTCTGGCGATAGTATCGTTCCCCTTTTTGCTGAAACAAACAGCCCCTTACGGCAGGCACGCAAGTTCCGGCTGGGGTCCTATGATGGATAACCGCCTGGGTTGGATAATCCAGGAAGGCGTAGCGCCATTTTTCATCAGTTACTGGTTTTTTACAGGTACTTTGCCGAAAACCCTTATGAGTTATGTATTGTATGGATTATATGTTTTGCATTACCTGTACAGGTCGTTTGTATATCCGTTGCGTATTCGTACCACGGGCAAAAAAATACCGGTGTTGATTGTGGTATTGGCAGTGTTGTTTAATTTTTGCAATACGTTTGTTATAGGATATTACCTGGGTAATATTGGCGGCAATTACAATACAGATTACTTTGTGAGTTTTCCGTTCATTGCAGGGGTATTGTTGTTCGGTGCGGGAGTTTACATCAACATTCGCAGCGATAATATACTTATATCCCTTCGCAGGCCCGGGGAAACAGGTTATCAAATACCCCGCGGTTTTCTTTTTGAAAAAATTTCCTGTCCGAACCTGTTTGGTGAAATAGTAGAGTGGCTGGGCTATGCGGTGATGAACAGCTCCTTAGCAGCATTCAGTTTTTCGTTGTGGACGGCTGTAAACCTGATACCGCGCGCCTTAGACCATCATCGCTGGTATCTGCAAAAATTTCCGGATTATCCCCCTCACCGAAAAGCGGTTATACCCTATATTTGGTAATCCCGGTTTGTCAATTCACTTTAATTAAAATAAATATATGAAAAAAGAACAAATTATTGATTATGTCAAAAAACATCCCTCCGCAAAAGTAAAACTTGCGGTTACGGATATAGACGGTGTACTGCGGGGCAAGTACATCTCTGCCGAAAAATTTTTAAGCGTTGTGGATAATCACTTCGGTTTTTGCGATGTGGTGTTTGGGTGGGACAGCAGCGATGTTGCCTATGATAACACCGACTACACGGGCTGGCACACGGGCTACCCCGATGCCAAAGCCACTATTGACTTAACCACCTTCCGCACTATACCCTGGGAAAACAACATTCCTTTCTTTCTGGCAGATTTCAAAGCCGATGACGACAGCGACCTGTACGTGTGTCCGCGCCGTTTGCTCAAGAAAATTGCCCGCGAGGCAGAAGCCGCTGGCTTTGCCACCGTATTCTCGCAGGAATTTGAGTGGTTTAATTTTCAGGAAACACCCGACAGCGCACAAGCTAAAGGATACCGCAACCTGCAACCCCTTACGCCTGGCATGTTCGGATACTCAATCCTGCGAAGCACTTTGCGAAACGATTTTTTTACCGCGCTCTTTGAGCAACTCAGGCAATTCAACGTGCCGCTTGAGGGCTTGCATACCGAAACCGGACCCGGAGTGTATGAGGCAGCCATTCTATACACTGATGTAACCGAAGCGGCAGACCGAGCCGTGCTTTTCAAATCATCCGTAAAAGAGATTGCCTATAAACACGGCATCATGGCTACGTTTATGGCAAAAATCTCCGAGAACCTGCCCGGTTGCAGCGGTCACGTTCACCAAAGTTTATGGGATAAGAAAAAAACAAAAAATCTCTTCCACGATGAAAAAGACCCGCGCAAAATGAGTGATATATTCAAAAGTTATCTGGCGGGGCAGTTGTATTGCATCCCACATTTACTGCCCATGGTAGCGCCAACTGTAAATTCCTACAAACGGCTCGTAGAAGGCGCCTGGGCGCCCACCACCATCACATGGGGTATTGATAACCGCACGGTGGCCTTTCGCGCCTTGCCCGGTGGCAGCAAATCATCGCGGCTCGAAACCCGTGTGGTGGGCAGCGATGCAAACCCTTATCTCGCCATGGCTGCCTGCCTCGCTGCAGGGTTGTATGGCATCAGAAAAAACCTCCCGCTTAAGCAGCCAGCCACCTCTGGCAACGGTTACCGCGATGAAAAATACGGGCGATTTGCGAAAAACCTTTACGAGGCAACGCGCCTGATGCGCGACTCCAAAATCGCCAACGATTTACTCGGTGAAAAATTCGTGCAGCACTTCGCCCAAACCCGCGAATGGGAATGGCGCCAGTTCGGAAAAGCCGTAACCGACTGGGAAATGAAACGATACTTTGAAATTATCTGATGTATTTACTTCTCATCCGAAAAATTTATCGCTTGTCCCCTTCCGTTTTGTAACAGCACAGCGTAGAGTTTTAAATCAGCGCGCTTATTAAGAATAAGTATGCTGAATTTTACACAAAACCCTCCTGTGCAGCAATGGCACGGGTTTTCCGCTCATCCTCGCGCATAGCCGCAATCAACTCATCAGCATTATTGAATTTTTTTTCAGGGCGCAGGTAAGCCAGCAACTCTACCGTGAGTTGCTCGCCGTAAATATCATCCGTAAAATCAAGTATGTTCACTTCGATAGTTTGCGCATTGTCGCCAAAGGTCGGATTATTGCCTATACTCATCATGCCGGTGTAATATTTACCCTCATTTTCATGCGGTACGTATCGTTTTACGCGTACCGCATAAATACCGGGGCAAGGAACGAGTTTGTACGGGTCATTTATCTGCAGGTTGGCTGTAGGAAAGCCCAACGTGCGCCCCAACTGCCTGCCGCGCACCACTGTACCGCTGAATGTGTAGCGGTAACCGAGTAACTGATGCGCCAGTTGCACCTGACCGCCCAACAACGCCTGTCGTATTTTTGTAGAACTGATGGTAATATCGTGCAGCATCTCCTGCTGTATTTCCACCAGGGCAAATCCGTATTTTTTCTGGTATTGCTGCAAAAGGTGTATGTCCCCGGAGCGGTTTTTGCCAAAGCGGTGGTCGTAGCCGATTACGATGTGTGCAGGTTTAAAATTTTCTACCAAAAACTTTTCGATGTAATCATCTGCGCCCATTTCTGAAAAATCGCGGTTAAAGGGCACTACCACTACATTTTGCACACCGTGATTACGAAGCAGTTCAATTTTTTCATCGGTAGTGTTGAGCAGGCGAAGGGTCTTATCGTTTGGATTGATTACGGTGCGCGGGTGCGGATGAAAAGTTATGATAATACTCTCACCGCCCGTGTCACGGGCTATATCATTAATATTTTGTATCAGACGCACATGCCCCTTGTGAACACCGTCAAATGTGCCAATGGTGATTACAGCGCGTGTAAAGGCGGGAAGGTTACTGAGTTGGCGGAATACTCTCATCGTATGCAAATCTACATTTCTGAGCGGTTGATTTGTTCAATACATTCTTCCACCGTAAGGGCGTTTTCGAGCATAAATGCGCCTATGCGGGTGCGGCACAGGCGCATGAGATAAGCGCCGCTTTGTACCGCCCTGCCAAAATCATACGCCAAAGAACGTACATAAAAACCTTTGCTGCATGTAACCCGAAAGTCCACCTCGGGCAGCGCGATACGGGTGAGTTGAAAATCATAAACAACAACCTTGCGTGGCGCAAGCTCTACCTCCTTACCTGCACGGGCAAGATTGTATGCGCGCTGACCGTTTACTTTTACAGCGCTGAAAGCGGGAGGTGTTTGCAAAATTTCACCGATAAATTTTTTTGACGTTTCGTGCAAAATCGCTTCGTGAAGATGCTCCACGGGGAATGTACCATTCACGGGGCTATCTGCATCATAAGTGGGCGTGGTGGCGCCTAAATACATCGTGCCGGTATATGTTTTCTCTAAAGCAACCAATTCCTGAATCTGCTTGGTCGCGGATCCGTAACAAACTATCAACAGTCCGGTGGCAAAGGGGTCCAAGGTGCCTGCATGGCCTACTTTCATGCGCTGACTCGTTTTTTTGCGCAGCGCATGGCGAAGTTTATTTACTACATCAAACGAGGTCCACCCTGCCGGTTTATTAATCAACCAGTAACCGCCTGCGCGCGGGTCCATCAATGGTTAATTTTGATGTCGTACCCCAGGTACAGTAAAATCAAAAATACTAACCCTAATATAATGCGATAATAGCCGAAAAACTTCAGCCCCAGGCGCGTTATGAGCGCTATAAAGAACTTAATGGCAATCATTCCCACTATAAACGATACCAACGTACCGATGATGAGAAAATCAACATTGCTGCCGGTTACAGAACCGCGATGCTCCCAAAGTGAAAAAGCCGAAGCGGCAAATATGGTGGGCACAGCCAAAAAGAAACTAAACTCTGCCGAGCGCTTAATGTTCAAACCCTGTTGCAAACCGCCTACGATAGTCGCGGCAGCGCGCGATACACCCGGTATCAGTCCCAAACACTGAAAGCATCCGATGAAAAACGCCTGCGACCAACTGATTTTAAATTTGCGTAGCTCCTGGTCTGTGTATTCTATGCCAAACTCATCTACCTTACGTACCGTTACATAATCCGGGTCATCCTCGGCTGCCTCTATTTGTTTGTGATAATACTTATCCAAAAAAACCAAAATAATTCCGCCCAGTACCAGCGCTACTGCCACCACCGGTACGCTTTCCAGCAGTTGCTCTATGTAATCATTAAGCAGCAAACCTACCACAGCCACCGGCACAAAAGCCACAAAAAGTTTCAGATAAAAATCCAGCGATTGTACAAAACGCCTCCAGTAGAGCACCACTACCGATGCAATCGCACCGAATTGTATGGACACAGTGTATGCTTTCAAAAAATCTGTACCCCGCATCCCCATGGCGGCCTCAGTCAATATCATGTGACCGGTGGATGAAATCGGTAAAAACTCGGTTAGTCCTTCAACGATGGCGATGATTACCGCTTCGGCTGTAGTCATTCAATATTCGGTCTTTTGAGTATGGCAAATATTTCAATGGCAAAACCCAGCATCACCACAATGGGCGCCAGGGTTATTCTGCGAAAACTGTAAATTTCCTCTTTCGGAAACACGTTCGGGTCCTGGGTAGCTCCACCACTCATCAGCAAAAAGCCGATGAGTATGACCATCACTCCAGCAATCATCATAATATAATTGGTGCGGTCAAACACAAAGGGCAGCGCCGGGGTTGCTTGCTTTTGTGGTTGTTTTACGGCGGCGGGCTTTTCTTTTTTGGTAACCGGTTGTTTTGCCATAGTGGTGTGCAGGTTAATACAAATCGTCAACTTTCATCCGCAAATAACGCAGTACGGCTGTGAGAGTGCTGAAAAAAGAAATCATCATCCCAAACAACACCAACCCTCCCAACAGCAGCGCGAAAGTAACCAAATCACCCTGTAATCCAAGTTCGGGAATGGCATAATCAAAATACCACACCACTGCCACCAGCAACATACCGCTCAGTATGCCGCTCAAAAATCCGTTAAACAAACTTCTTCCCAAAAACGGTCGTATGATAAACCATTTGGTAGCGCCAAACAGTTGCATGGTTTTTATCGTAAATCGCCTTGAGAATATCGCCAACCGTATAGTGCTGAATATCAACGACACTGCAAAAAACAACAAAATACCTGTTACCACCACGGCTACCAGGGTCAGTTGGCTAAAGTTGCGCTCCAGCCGGCTGATGATATTTTTCTGAAAATTCACCTGTGCTACACCGGGCATACCGGCAATCACCTGTTGTATTTCATCAGTTCTCAGCGTGCTTACATAGTTTTCCTGCAAATTGAGCACAAACGAGGCGTACAGCGGATTGTAGCCAAGCACTTCCAGAAAATCCTCCCCCAAATCTTTTTTCAGCAGCCGAGCCGCCTCCTGCTTCGAAACATACGTCACCTTCTTGGTAAACGGTTGCCGCTCCAGTTGCTTTTGAAGTTGCTCCACCTGCGTCAACGTAACACTATCATGCAGCACTACCTCCACAGCCAGGTTCTCTTTAAACGCCCGCAAAATCTTCCGCGCCTCATACCCGAGCAGAAGCGCAATACCCATCACCAACAGCACAAGCGTTGTGCCGAATATGGAATAAAAATACGAGGTACCCTTGCTGCGTGCCAATATCTTAGTTTGAACGCCAAACATAGACACTGCCCCGCTCAACGCAAACCGTTTTTCTACCCGCATAAGTGTTGATAACCCATAAAAATATCCTGATGCCAGGTATAATCTGTAAGCACAATGCAAAAAAACCATGCACACAGTACACTGCGCTTCATTGGCATCTTTACATATTAAAATAAATATTTATATTTATCAGGGGGGTGCCCCCGCTGCCAAACTTCGTAAGGCAGCGGGGTCGGGCTGGCTACGGGGTGCGCTTCGCTCCCGTGCTCCACTTCGTTACGCACCGCTTCGCTCCGC
>JANWXI010000122.1 GCA_025057415.1 Chitinophagales bacterium | reverse complement strand
TTTTTTCTGAATGATTTTTTTAGTTTTCTTATCCATTTTTAACCGGTTTTAGTGTAAACCTATTTCAGGACAAGACAGCGCATTAAAATCAACAAAAATTTTCGGGGAGCAAGCCACAGGCGCGTGCCCCGGGTAGTTCACAAAACAATTAAGTAAGTAAGCAATAAATTGCACATCGTGATTTAAGTTTTGAAGAAGAATAATAAAAGTATTGTTCATTTTTTTCTTACAACCTGCGATGGGGGGGTGGCACAGCAGTTGTCAATATCGTAATTGCTTGTAAATTAGTACTTGAATTTTTGCACTTAACCTGTTAGTCATGAGCCGGGAGTTACCTGCATTGCAAAAAACAGATAGCTTCGATTTCCGCCCTCCCTCCAAGGCATTTGCCCGTGCGTTTATCGCACCGTTTAAATTTTATTTCGCACCGCAGTTTTACGGATTAGACACACTGGACGTCAGCAAGCCCGCCATGTACGTATCAAACCACACAGTGCTGGGAGTACTGGACGGTTACCCGTTTGCCATAGAGTTGTATTTGCGCAAAGGCATCGTGCTGCGCGCCTTGGCAGACAGCAACCACTACCGCATACCCCTTTGGCGCGAGCTTATCACCGAGCGCCTGGGGGTAGTAGAAGCAAGCCGCCGGAATTGCGCAGCGCTCATGCAGCGAAAAGAAAACCTCCTGGTATTTCCGGGCGGCACGCGTGAAATCTGCAGAAAAAAAGGCGAAAAATACATTTTGAAATGGAGCGACCGAAAAGGGTTTGTCCGCATGGCGATGGAGTACGGCTACGACATCATCCCCGTAGCAGCGATTGGTGCCGAAGAGGCATTTACTATCATTAAAGACGCTGATGATTTTTTACAAACCCCTTTCGGAAAATTTTTAACTTCTATTGGTGTCACCAAAAAGTATTTCAAAGATGGTGAATTGATACCGCCCGTAGTGGCGGGTATTGGCAATACCATCCTCCCGCGCCCCGCCAAACTCTACTTCAGTTTCGGCAAACGCATCTCCACCAAACCCTACCGCCACGACTTTCAAAACGAAGCCACGCAGGAAATAGTAAAAGGCATGGTTGAGCGCGCGCTTAAGGAGGAATTTGAAAAACTTTTCGCCATCCGCGCCAACGATACCAACCGCAGTAAGTGGCGCCGGCTGCTAAATATGAAAAAACCGGCCTCCAGATAATACCATCACAAACTCCCAGGATTTGTATCCCAAATCTCAATCATTTCTTACACTCAACACTGAGGTGCCGTTGAAGCTGAATAGAGTCCAGTAATTACCTGTTAATGGTTGAAATCATCGTAAAACGGGAATTACTGTTACACACAGGCGCAGGGTGTTTTAATGATTTAAAATGTGTAGGTTTGACCGCATGGAAAGTAACGAAGGTAAAGAGATTAGTGGTTTTTCAAAAATGAGCAAGCGCGATAAAATCGCGTGGATTGCAAAAAATTTTCTTTACGAAAATCCCATTAAAATAATAAACGAGTTTGCCGGCTTTTGGCATGACAATGTAGAAGCCCAAAAACTGTTAGATGGTTTCAGCGAAAATACTCTCACTAATTTTCCCGTGCCGTTTGGGGTTGCTCCTAATTTTAAAATCAACGGCAAAATTTACGCAGTGCCGATGGTGATAGAGGAGAGCAGTGTGGTAGCTGCTGCCAGCAATGCTGCGAAATTCTGGCTCACGCGCGGCGGATTTAAAGCCCACGTGTTCAATACCAAAAAAGTAGGTCAGGTACACTTTACGTACAGTGGTGATAAGAAAAAACTGTTTCAGTTTTTCCAAAACATTAAAACCGATTTGATATTTGGCGTAAAGCACATCACCGCTAAAATGGAAGAGCGCGGCGGTGGCGTGCTGGATATGGAGTTGCTCGACTTTACCAACCGCGAACCGGACTACTACCAACTAAGAGCATACTTTGAAACGGTGGATAGTATGGGGGCAAACTTCATCAACTCATGCTTAGAGGAGTTTGGCAAGTTATTGCAACAAAAAATACGCGAAAGCCCCCACTTCAACGATTTGGAAAAAGACGTTGAAGTCATCATGTGTATTCTCTCTAACTACACACCCGAGTGTATTGTGCGCGCAGAAGTAAGCTGCGCGGTGAATGAGCTGGGTACTTTCAACAATGGCGAAATGGGCCCCGAGGAATTTGCTGCCCGCTTTGAGCGCGCCGTACGCATAGCGCATTTAGACCCTTACCGCGCTACCACACACAACAAAGGCATCATGAACGGAATTGATGCCGTGGTAATAGCCACCGGTAACGATTTCAGGGCTGTGGAGGCGTGTGTACATACGTATGCCTGTCGCGATGGTACATATCGCAGTTTATCGGAATGTGAAGTGAAAGACGGTGTATTTCGCTTTTGGCTGGATGTACCGTTGGCAATCGGCACAGTAGGCGGGCTTACATCGCTGCACCCGCTCGCCAAGCGCTCGCTGGAAATGCTCGGCAATCCCAACGCACGCCAACTGATGGAAATTATCGCCTGTGTAGGGTTAGCGCAAAACTTTGCTGCCGTGCGTTCGCTCACCACCACCGGCATACAGGCGGGCCACATGAAGATGCATTTGTCAAACATTCTCGCTTCCATGCAAGCTACTGCCGATGAGGAAGCAGAAGCGCGGAAATATTTTGAGGGCAAAGTAGTGAGTGTTGCTGCCGTGCGCGAGTTTCTGGAAAAACGCAGAACCCAAAACCAATCCTGACATGGCGCTGCGCATTTCCAACACACACGATGAATGGCATTATTACGGGCATGGAAAACTGCTCATAACTGCCGAGTATTTTGTATTGGACGGGGCGCTGGCGCTGGCAGTGCCCACCCGTTACGGACAGCACCTCCGGGTGAAAGCGCTCAGCGCTCACGATGGCTTGCTGTACTGGGTGGCGCTGAACCACCAGGGAAAACCCTGGCTGCAACTGGTAATAGATACCGAAAATTTACAATGCATCAATACAGAAAGCGACATCGCTGAGCGCCTTGTAAACATTTTGCGCAAGGCCCGGGAACTGAACCCACTTTTTTTAATCAACGGCCGTAACCATGCAGTGGAAACAGCGCTGGAGTTTCCGAACGAGTGGGGGCTGGGCAGCAGCTCCACGCTTATACATTGCCTGGCACAGTGGGCAGGTGTTGACGGCTACACGTTACTGCGCGAAACCATAGGCGGCTCGGGCTATGATGTGGCTTGCGCCGCTCACCACGCACCCATCCTATACCAACTCGTGGATGGTGCGCCCATCGTAAGACAAATCACCTGGCAACCTCCATTTTGTGACCAACTATACTTTGTTTACCTCGGTAAAAAGAAGCTGAGCAGTGAAGCCATCCGCTATTATCGCGAGCAAGGTTCCCCCGATACCGATACGCTGCAACACTTGTCATCACTCACGCTAAAAATTTCCTGGGCGCAGTCGCTCGATGAATTTGAGGAACTAATTAATGAACACGAAAACTTTATTGCCGGGCATCTGAACATGCCGAAAGTAAAAGACGTGCATTTTAACGACCACACCGGCTCCGTAAAATCGTTGGGCGCATGGGGGGGCGATTTTGTGTTGCTCACCGCGCGGCAGGAACCGGCTCACATAAAAGAATATCTCAAAAACAAAGGTTTTGACACGGTGTGGAGCTGGAAGGAACTGATATTGCCCTTCTCAACTACCAAGAATAATTAACATTGCACCATGAGCAAAGAACTGAAAACTACCTGGCGAAGCCCCTCTAACATTGCCCTTGTAAAATACTGGGGCAAAAAAAAGGGTGTACAAATTCCCGCTAACCCCAGCATCAGCTTTACGCTGGAACAGTGTTATTCAGAGACCACCGTCACTCTTACGCCCAAGCCGCGTAAATCTAAGGAGATATTGCTGCAGTTTTATTTTGACGGGAAAGCCAACATGGCTTTTCAACTGAAACTGCTCCGTTTTTTTGAAACCATCCGGCGCGATTTTTCCCTGCTGCACACCCACAGCTTGCTCATTCACTCTACCAACTCGTTTCCGCACTCATCGGGCATTGCTTCTTCGGCATCTGCCATGAGCGCATTGGCCCTTTGCCTCTGCGATTTACAACAACAAATAGACGGAAAGCCGATGAAAGAAGCGGCTTTTTTCAAAAAGGCATCGCATTACGCCCGCCTCGGCTCAGGCAGCGCAGCGCGTTCTGTGTATCCTTTAGCAGCCGTATGGGGTAAAACAACCGCCCTGCGAGGCAGTTCAGACCTCGTAGCCATACCCGTAGGCGACTTGTTGCATAAGGACTTTCGCACGTATCAAAATACAATCCTCATCGCCAGCAGTGCCGAAAAAAAAGTAAGCAGCCGCTTGGGTCACTCCCTTATGAAAACAAACCCTTATGCCAAAACCCGTTACGCACAGGCGCAAAGCAACCTCAAAACCCTACTCACGGCGTTGCGCCGGGGCGACACCGAAACCTTCGGCACTATCGTAGAGCAGGAGGCGATGACCCTGCACGCCCTCATGATGTGTTCCCATCCGTCATTTATCCTGATGGCTCCATCCACCCTGCAGATGATTGAAAAAATCCGCTCGTTCAGAAATGACACCGGCCTGCCGGTTTACTTTACGCTCGATGCCGGACCTAACATCCACTTGCTGTATCCGAAATCCATCAGCAAAAAAGTGGATGCATTCATCTATGCCGAACTGGAACAACACTGTGAACAAGGTAAAATGATACACGACCACGTAGGGCAAGGCCCCAGGCGTGTCGTGAACAACTGAGCGGTCATTTATCAGGATGCGCTGAACCAATGAAGAAAAGATTATCGCGGAAATTTTTTTGCGCCAAGTTACTCTTGTTTGGCGAGCACATCATCCATCGGGGGGCACGCGGGTTTGCCCTGCCGCTTAATCAATACGGCGGCTGTATGCGGCTGAAAGCCGAAAAGGTACATGAGTTGGAGTCAAACCGTTCGCTGGAGCTCCTCGCTAATTACATTGTTTATCAGGACGAGCTCTGCCGCCGCTATGATACAAACGCACTGTTGGAAGACCTGGAGAACGGCCTGTTTTTTGATTCCGACATTCCGCAGGGTTACGGACTTGGCAGCTCGGGTGCGCTGGTCGCATCGGTTTATTACAACTATCGCAAAAACAGAAAAACCGACATCTCACTTACCGAACTTAAAAGCGAACTTGCCGCTCTGGAAAGTTATTTTCACGGCAAAAGCTCGGGCCTCGATGCTACCGTAAGTTATCTGCAAAAATCTGTCATCCTTGTCAAGGGCGAAGTGGACGAGGTATTTAAATTCAAACAGCCACCCCAGCCGGTGTTCAATATCTTTTTGCTCAACACGCGCATTGCCCGCAAAACTTCACCCTATGTCAATATGTTTCTGGAGCGATGCAAAAGCCAGGCATTTTATAAAATGGTTGAAAAGAGCTTAGTGCCGGCAAATAACATCGCCATTGATGCTATGCTAAACCGCAAGTACGTTGCATTCTGGAAATCTGTAAAAATCATTTCACAACTGCATATTGACATGCTCCCCGACTTTATACCGAACACTTTCCATGAGTATTGGACGCGGGGACTAAACACTAACCAGTATGCGCTTAAAATTTGCGGAGCCGGCGGCGGCGGTTTCATCATCGGCTTTGCCCCGCACGATTCGGACTACCGCTCGTTGCTGGCTCCGAATGAAATAATTGACATTATGCAGGTTTAACACAAAACTTCACGCCTGTTTGTTTTACCTGCGGTCGCGCAACAAATATACATATATGTAATACAGTAACATCACTAACGATTGCAGCGCGGCAACCACATAAGTCATAGCAGCCCACTTGAGCGCGTCATAGGCGAGTGCGTTCTCCTGCGAAGTAGTCATGTTGGCGCTGTTGAGCCATTCCAGTGCGCGGCGCGAAGCGTCAAACTCAACCGGTAATGTAATAAAGGCAAAAAGTGTAGTAAGTGCAAAAAGTGCAATACCAAAAACAATTACCCAAAAACCCAGATAGGGCTGCACAGCCAGTAATAGCGCACCCGCCAGAATTATCCACTGCACCCAGCGCGAAGCAAAACTCACGGCGGGCACCAATCTTGAACGCATCATCAGCCACTGATATGCGCGGGCGTGTTGCACCGCGTGCCCGCATTCGTGCGCTGCCACTGCGGCCGCAGCCACGCTGCGTCCGCTGTAAACTTCAGGCGAGAGGTTCACCGTTTTGGTTATGGGATTGTAGTGGTCGGTCAACTCTCCTTCTACCGATTGTATCTTTACATCGTAAATACCATTGTCATGTAACATTTTCTGAGCTACCTGAGCACCAGTCAGGTTACCGCGAAAAGGTATCTGGCTGTACTCCCTGAATTTGCTCCTGAGGCGCCAGCCAATCAACCAACTAATCGCCAGAAATCCGAAGATGATAACGTAAATCATGTTATGAGGTTTTAATTGTCCTCTGCAAATATTATGCAATTCTGCACTTTCGCATAATTCATGTCATTAACTATGACGCATTGTCAGTAACTAAACGGCATGTTTTATACTAAATCAGCACATCGCTGCGTTTGTAAACGAAGCAGTCAATTAACACACTTTTACAATTCCATTAAAATAGACCTGTCAGTAATATAAACCTGTAGTTTGAAAATGGTAACACAACAAGCAGTACTACTCTTCCCCTGCCCTTACGATATGCTTCTCCTGCACATACACCGTGTCGGTATGCATTTGCAGGCGGATAAAAACTCCCTCTTTTCTGCCGTACTTGTTTAAAAACTCTAATGCATCTGCGGTATTGCTGGCAAAACGTATGTTGCGCTGCGCATACAATATAGTTTGCGGTTCCAGCAGCATAGGTTGGTTTGTGAAAATCACCTGCTGTGCGGTCACGTTTTTCGAAATTGTTTCACCCGCTTGCTTGTACACTGCTTTCTCTGTGTTCATCCAGTGATATTGCACCACAAACAACAGCAATACCACCACCAGTCCTGCCTGCATGCGCGCAAGGGGTATAGAGCCGCTCTTTTTTATTTTGTCGTACATCATACCAGCCAGTACGCTGAAAAACAACGAAGCATACAACACCGTAAAGCTGTGTGCCGAGTAGTTGAGCAAGAAAAGATGAAGCATCAATACGGGCGCTACACTAAACCAGATAAACCGGTAGCCGTTTTCGCTGAATACTATACGCAGTTTACTGCGCGTTAATGCAAAATACACAAACAAACCCGCAAGCAGGAAAAAAATGTTATAGTACATCAGGTAGTTGTAGAGCAGGGTCTTGGCAAACCACAAATAACCAAACATAAAATGCAGGAGACCGTGTTTGGTATCTGCAAAACTGCCGCGCGCCATATAACGGCTAATCATTTCGCTGAAATAACTCAACGGACCATTCACCTGCGAATACTGATAAATCATTATTTGAAAAGATACAATCAGGCACACCACTGTTATGGCAATCACCGCTCTGAAGCCACTCACCTGCTTCACATGCGAAATTGCGTATAACAACACACCTGCCGCGTAAAAAACTCCCAGCCAGCTTGTGTATAACATCAAAAACAACACAAGCGCGTAGAAAAACAAATACTTAGGGCTGTGAAATTTTTGCCGGATTGTCATTTTTAGTATGATATACACACCGATGATAAACAAGGTGTGCACCGCCATATCGCTCATATACACATTCCCCTGAAACCACAGCGTAACCGGCAAAAACAAATACACCGCATACGCCACCAGCGCGCTTCGGTAAGGCAGCGACCGCGCGCGGTTAAAACTCAGCAAACAAACCGTGAAATACACAAACAACGCACTTACAAAATGCAGCAGCAGATTAAAAATGCGGAGCGGTATTACATCGGGCCGCACACCCAGCGCCTTAAAAACAAAAAACGGAAAGTAATACGCCAGCGGAGGGTGACTTACGTAATAATAGTTTCCGTTATCATCTATCGGCAGCCCTGTCTGGCTGGCGTGATTATTGATATACTTATCGGCATCGTGCATATAATTCATAGCAGGGTTAAAACCGTAACGCACAATACCGCCATCGTGCCACACCTGCATGATGCGAAGCGCAACAGCCGTGCAAAACTCATGGTTACCCCCCAACGGACGCTGCAACTGTGGCAGGCGCACCAACACACTCACCAGAAATATGCCCAGCAACACCGGCAAAGTCCGCTTAACAAAAACCATGTGGCGAATATGCAATTATCATCCGTAAGTTGTAATACAATGTTGCCAAAAACTGTTCACTTTCCCGTGCACAAACCACCTCAAAATTTTGTATAGTGAAATAATTTAATACGAAACGGCGGAGAAAAAAATCTGCCGATATAGAGTTGTTGAATTTTTGTGATGTGGGGGTGCCCCCGCTGCGTTGCGCTCGTACCTCGCGCGCCGCAGCGGGGTCGGGCTGACCCGCTCCAAGTCCTCGCCGCGCCCACGCCACAGGCGTG
>JANWXI010000121.1 GCA_025057415.1 Chitinophagales bacterium | reverse complement strand
CTTTGAAAAATCAAAAATACTTACAGGCGCGGCGGGAGCGGCAGCGCACCCCGTAGCAAGCCCGACCCCGCTGCGGAGCGTGAGGTACGAGCGCACCGCAGCGGGGGCACCCCATAACAAAAATGATTGATATAGTCGTTTAGTTATCTAAATATAATTTACTTTTTTAATGTATCCCGATTGTTTTGAAACTATTTTTGAAGAAAGGAAATGTAGATTCTTGAGGGTATGTTAGCGGTTTAACCGCTATATCTTTCAGTTTTTACGAAGTGTATTTGCGCAGTTGGTGTTCTTACGCGGGGCATTTATGTGCCTGATTTAATTTGCGGAAATGTACATAGTAGGTATAAAACTTATTGCGAAAAACTGTTGAATAAAAATCTTAGAAGAAGCGGCTTGTTACAATGTATTGAACATCTATTTTCACGCGCCGTATGGAAAAAGAGCCAACTTTCAAACCCGAAGGATTTTTCGAATACATGCTCACCTATTACAGGGGTGAATTTGCTACGCTGTTTCTGTTGCCCATATCGGTAGTTTACGGCACATACCTGCGCTTGAGACAGCGAATCACCTTATGGCTAAATACAGCCCCACAGTTGCATCGCGAGCGTGTGCAGGAGGTAATACGGCAAGTGAATGCATGGCGCAACGGAGACAGACGGCAAAAACTCACTACTTCACGCTCAGGGTGGTTTACCATGAGCGAACTCGTACCCGCGTATAAAAAAACGCATTACGCTATCAAAATGAATATGCGCGATATTATATCGATTGACACCGAGAGGCGGATAATCAAAGCAGAGCCGTTTGTAAACATGGGTCAGATTACGGCAGCGTTGAACCCGCGCGGGTGGACCTTGCCTGTAGTTCCCGAGTTGGATGACTTAACGGTAGGAGGTTTGATAAATGGTTTTGGCGTTGAAAGCTCCAGTCATAAATACGGTTTGTTTCAGTACATTGTGGCAGCCGTTGAAATTGTAACTGCCGAGGGTAAATTGCTGCGTTGCTCACCCGATGAGCATGCCGACTTGTTTTACAACATTCCGTGGAGCCATGGCACGCTCGGACTACTGGTGTCTGCTGAGTTGCGTATGGTGCCTTGTAAACCGTATGTACGGGTTCATTACCAGCCACTGACGGGTTTGGATAATATATGTGCTGCTTTTGAGAGCGCCTCGCGCAATACAGAGAATGAATTTGTAGAGATGCTGCAGTTTGATTTGGATAAAGCAGTGCTGATGACGGGCACTTACAGCGACCGTGTGCAACCGGACGGGCATTACAACCCCATCGGGCGGTGGTACAAACCGTGGTTTTACAAGCACGTAAGCACTTACCTGAAAAATAATACAGAGGGAGTTGAGTACATCCCCCTGCGCCAGTATTATCACCGGCATACGCGCAGTTTATTTTGGGAGATGGAGGAGATAATACCCTTTGGCAACCATGTATGGTTTCGCTGGTTGCTTGGCTGGGCCTTGCCCCCGCAGATTTCGCTGCTGAAGTATTTTGAAACAGATACAACCAGGCGGCTGCGCGAAAAATATCACATAGTGCAGGATATGCTTATGCCGGTAAAGAAGCTGAAGTTATCACTGGAGTATTTTCATCAGCACTATCAACTGTATCCATTGTGGATTTGCCCGATGGCTGTGTATGATTACCCTAACGGAGAAGGTTTTATTCACGCACACCGCCTTGCTGATGGCACAACTGATAATTTGTTTGTGGACATAGGCGCTTACGGCACACCCAAAGCTGCTGGCTTTGACGGGAACAATGCGTTGCGCCGGTTGGAGCAATTTGTAATGGAGAACGGGGGTTATCAGGCCATGTATGCCCGCACACTACTCAGCAGCGATGATTTCCGCAGGATGTTTGACCACCGCGGATACGACAAGCTGCGCGACACGCTTCCATACTGCCGCGAAGCTTTCAGCGATGTTTACGATAAACTGGGCGGTAAAGCGCGTATTTCGCCCAGCGAGTACCGTAAGTTTTCAAAGAAGCAATCTGTAACTGCAGCGCAATAGATTTGTAAGTGTTTGTTGTGTTTATTGGGTATTAACGGGGAGTGTAAAGTGTATCTGACATCCGGAAGTGGTGTGTTCATCTACCCACATTTCTCCCTGGTGGTTTTCAATTATCTTTTTGCAAATACTTAAACCCATGCCCACTCCTTCGTATTGCTGTACACTGTGCCCGCGGCGGAAAAGATTAAACACACGCTGCCGTTCAGATGGAGGGATACCGATGCCATTATCGCGAAATGAGAACAGGTAGTTTTTGTGCAGTGTACGAAAAGTAAGTTCTATTTTAAGCGGCTCGGTGCTGCGAAATTTGATGGAATTGCTGAGCAGATTTTGGAATACAGAGACCATTTGCATCTGATGTCCGTTTATTGTGGGCAAATCATTCGGGTATATGAAGTTGGCTTTACTTGCCTCCAGGTCAGCACGTAGGTTAGATATAGCTATACTTAAAGCGGTATTCAGATTGACGGAAGACGTGGTTACCATTTGGCCATCAATTTGCGCATAATACAGCATGGCCTCGAGCATTTGCTGCATGTGCTTTACACCCGAAACAGCATATTGCATGAATTCGCTTGTTTCGGGGGTAAGCTGGTCTTTCAATCTGATCTCGATGAGTTGAATGTAGCTGGCGATTGTTCGCAGTGGTTCTTTGAGGTCGTGCGATACGGCAAAGCTGAATTGTTTGAGTTCCTCGTTGGTTTTTTGCAACAGCTTTGCCTGTGCAGAGAGTTTCTCGTACGCTTCGGAGAGTTCTTTAGAGCTAAGGTCCATGGAACGTTCAATGAGGTGGCGGTCGCGTTCGTAATGGTCGTAACTCTGGCTTATGGCTTCCAGCAGGGGCATCAGCTCAGCGGGGATGTTTTCCAGACCGCCTGCTTTTTTGCGGATTTGCTTCAGGAGCAGTTTGTTGAGTTTTTGTTCGGGGCTCATACCTCACAGAAAGTAGTGATGGTCATGGTCTGGTTATGAAGCTCACAGGTCATCGATTTCACCAACGGAGAGATTTCTCCGTATGAGTAAAAACCACAAAACACAGTTTCATTGCCGAGTATGTCGCTCACACTTTCAATTTCTTCGTCAACCCGCTGATCGAGTACTAACTTACGGCCAACGCAACTGATTAAAATAGCCAACTGTGGGCGATGTTTTGAGAGATGTTGATACGTATCATTGGCTGCTACAGATGCGGCATCTATCAGCCGGTCGAAGTTTGCGCGCATCAAACGAGCATAGCCCCCTTGCGGGATGTTGCCGGCAAATGTCATACTGTTCTCTGCCTCGTTAATGCCTAGTATGGTACGAACTACCTGTTCCTGCGAGT
The DNA here is from genome assembly GCA_025057415.1 of Chitinophagales bacterium. Lineage (GTDB taxonomy): Bacteria > Bacteroidota > Bacteroidia > Chitinophagales > LD1 > Bog-950. The sequence goes on along the minus strand of JANWXI010000121.1, from coordinate 5,204 downwards.
TTTCGTTTTTAATAGCTAAGGGAAACAACAGTGCAGAACCGGGAAGCCCTTCTGCCAATTCGCCAAGGTATTCTTTGTATAAAGCAAGGGCTGACCGCCCGTCTAGCTCATAAAGAACATTGTCTTTGGCGCGGGTAATTTTGCGGTCGGGTCCAAATGAATCCCATCCGCCTTTGCATCCGTGTCCAACCAAAAGGTTATGGCCGTAAAAGCCGACAGCTACAATATTACCCGGGCGAATGTCTTCACCTGCTCCCACCAGAGTTTTTTCAAAACGTGAACCATCGCCCGCCAGTCCACCCGTTAAACCTACTCCGGCAGGAAGCGAGGCATTCATACCTCTTACTAACTCACTGCCATTTACTAAAGTGCCATCACTCAATACCAGTACGTGGCACAAATCTTCGCCTATGATTTTCTCAATCAGGGCACGGCCCGCCTCGTAACTGTCAGTATAATCGCGAATGTGTACGGAAGAAGTATTGATATGGGTTTTGTCAAATTTAATGAGTGTAATAACAAGCGTATCATCAAGTACCTCACTGTTTACAATTTCTCCTGCGGTAGTTGCCGTTACACATTTTACCGGCGCTAGATTTTTGATTATAGAACGAATCCATTCCGTATCCTGTATTAAATTGCGGCTACCGAATATGAAAGCAAGATCGTACGCGTTGCTGTCAAGTTCGGGCACAGCTTGTTTATTTCTGATGATATGCTGATGAGCGTGCATGGATATTGGGGTTTTGTAATACGAAAATAATTTATTGAGAAATAACTACAGAACAGATAAAAAAGTAAATCAGATGGGCATACAAGAGCCCAGCTAACTGCGAATATATCTGCAGCGATGCGAACTGTTTGAGAAATTGTACTCACAGAGCTGGTGAAGCAAAAATTAAACCTCAGTACTCAACCACAGATGTACTTTTGTAGAGATAGTACTGGTGACGAAGTGGATTTTACACAGGAAAGCGGCTAAAGAATAGATGCTAATGAAGTAAAACTGGCTAAAACCATTAGCCCGGTATTGTTTAAGGGGTTAGAGAAATTTGCGGCGCTGAGAGCATCAAAAGCAGGATTGCATGTAATACATGGCGGGGCCGAAAAAAAACAGCGCGGAGGTGTAAAAATACTTCCTTGAAATAACTGATAAATTTGTAAATTGGGAATCTGAGTACCAATCTGCAAATAATTTGAGCTATTTTCTCTATATTGATTGTTTACATCTGTAACTGTTACGGAGACCAAAATACCCTAGCGATATATCCGGCCATTGCCGGTTACCGGTATTCAGACGGCTATTTAATGGTACGGGAAGAGCAGTGGCAGCAGCATGCCCCGTGGCAAGCCCTACCTGTTGCGCCCTGCAAGGTATGAGCCGTACGCAGCTCCAGAAAAGAGTATGTATTTCTGAAAATCATACAATCTGAAAACGTGCTGTTACAATGTGCAGTGCACGTGTATGCAGAAAATATTTAACCTTAGCGCGCAAACCCGCGATATGCAAAAACAGACCACGTTTTATGCCGTAGTTTCTATTTTCTTTTTCTGGGGTTTTTTGGCCGCAAGTAACGGTATTTTTATTCCGTTTTGTAAGGAGCATTTCCGGCTTTCGCAGCTTGAGAGCCAGTTGATTGACTCTACGTTTTACGGAGGATATTTTGTGGGCTCGCTTTTGCTGTTTGTTTACAGAGCGGTGCGCGGGTTAGATTTTGTGAATGAATACGGGTATGCGCGCTCGTTTGCTACCGGTTTATTCATTTCGGCAGCGGGGGCGCTGTGTATGATTTTGTCGCTTCACATGGGAAAATACGCCTTTATTCTGGGTTCGTTTTTTGTTATTGCACTGGGGTTTTGTTTGCAGCAGGTGGCAGCCAATCCGTTTGTTATTCTACTAGGCGAGGAACGTACCGGCGCGCACCGGTTGAATCTGGCGGGCGGAGTTAATTCGTTTGGTACTACGATTGGCCCGCTGATTGTAGCGTATTTTTTGTTTGGAAGCGTATCGGAGGCGATGAAAGGCAAGGTGCAGCTCGTTAATATAGATGTTTTGTATGTAATGTTGATAGTGTTGTTTGTGGCGCTCGCATTGTTGTTGCTTTTCTTGCGCATGGAGGAAAATCTGCTGGTTACGAAGAGAGAATTTTCACTGGATGCGCTGAAATACCCGCAGGTGGTGTTGGGTATGATAGCCATTTTTGTGTATGTGGGCGTAGAAGTAACCATACAGAGTAATATGGGCGAATTGCTCCGGTTGCCGGAGTATGGCGCCATACCGAATGAACTTAATTTCCCGTTCATTTCGCTCTATTGGGGCAGTTTGATGATGGGGCGATGGGCAGGCGCTAGCGAGCTGTTTTCCGCAGATACACAGCGCAAAAAATTACTGCAGGTAGCGCTGCCATTCGTAGCATACAGTGTGGTGTATGCAGTGAACATCTTAAGAGCTCAGGGAGTAAAGGGCGTTACGCTGCACGATGTGTTTGTGCCTTACCTGCTATTTGTAGTGTTGATGGTTGTAGTGTCGTATTACACCATTTCAAATGCCGCGAAAATGTTGTTGGCTTATTCGGTGGCGGGTGCGCTGTGTATGGTGTTGGGATTATGCACAAATGAGAAACTCTCTTTGATGTTTTTTATGAGCGGAGGGCTGTGGTGCTCCGTGATGTGGCCGTGTATCTTTGCGCAGGCCATCCGCAACCTGGGCGAGCATACTTCGCAGGCAAGTTCGCTGCTTATTATGATGATTTTGGGCGGCGCGGTGATTCCGCCCATTCAGGGTTGGCTGGCGGATGTTTATCATATCAAAACCTCGTATATCGTAACGCCGCTGTGTTTTATTTATTTGGCATACTACGGTTGGTGGGCTTTGCGCCATCAAACGCAAGAACCTGCGTAAAGAGAGATTGAGTAGTGGTTTAATTTTACAGATGAGATATTGGGGGTAGGAACGAGGTCTGACCAAGGTCAGACCAAGTGTAAAAACCTGATACATTGTACTACATGCTCCACATGGCAGGTATCTAGCTTGGTATTCACCGGAATTTCTCCAACATCGGCTATCGGATTACGTATTGAAAAATGCCATAATTTCGATGCGGTTTTTTCATAGCAATACTACAGCATTTGTCAGGGCTCACTACAACATGTTCACCATCTCAAATACACCATTATATTCGCCCCTGCTATGCTGATTACAGTTTACAAAAGTAAAATACACCGCGCCACAGTGACCCAGGCCGACCTTAACTACATCGGCTCCATCACCATTGATGAAAATTTGATGGAGGCGGCCAACATCTATGAGCATGAGCGTGTGCAAGTAGTTAATATCAACAACGGAGAGCGCCTTGAAACATACGTAATCAAAGGCGAGCGCGGTTCGGGAATTATTTGCCTCAACGGACCTGCAGCCCGTCGCGTAAGCGTGGGGGATATTGTCATCATTATCTCTTACTGTCAATTAACCCCCGAGGAGTATAAGCATCACCGTCCCGTAACGGTGCACGTTAATTCATCAAACCAGATTACCGGTTAATTACCTGACCCCGGCGCAGCATGAAGAAGAAAATAATTCAGGCGCTGAAAATTGCTGTTTCGCTTGGTTTGGGGGTTGGGTTGATAGTGTGGTTTGTTCGTCAACTAAGTGATGAAGATTTACAAACTATCCGCGGGGCTTTTATGCGGGCTGATTACTTATGGATAATGCTCGCTCCGTTTATTGGTACTATATCTAACATTAGTCGCGCGCGCCGCTGGATAATGCTATTAGAACCCACGGGCCACAAGCCGGGATTTGTCAATACATTTTGCAGTGTGATTATTATGTATTTTTTTAACATGTTGTTCCCGCGGCTCGGAGAAGTTACTCGTTGCACCATTTTGGCGCGTTATGAAAAAGTACCCTTAGATAAAAGTATTGGTACAATGGTGGTAGAGCGAGTGGTGGATATGTTTTCGTTGCTGGCGGTAGGCGCTATCCTGATGATAATCGAAAGCGACCGGTTGTTGACTTTCTACCGGGCGAAGGGGTGGAGGGACCCGTCACAAACACCACAGGAAGGGGACACCGTTAATTGGATAATTTATGCAGGGATAATATTATTAGTAATAGCAGCGTTATTTTACATGCAACGCAGGTATGGTTTAGCAAAATTGAAGCAGATGATTAAAAATCGCATGGTGGGTTTTATTGAAGGAGTAAAATCCATACGGTACGTGCGTAATCCTTGGGAGTTTACGTTTCATTCTTTATTTATTTGGTTTTGTTACTACCTGATGCTACAGTTGAGTTTTCCGGCTTTGGATGAAACTGCAAAGCTCGGTGTTTCGCCTGCCCTCGCTTGTTTGTTTTTTGGTGGGTTTGCCATGGTAGCCACCCCCGGCGGTATCGGAGCATATCCGCTGGCGATTGCTAAAGTGTTGGCGTTATATGGAATTATGGAATCGGTTGGCTATGCGCTGGGGTCTCTGATATGGGTGGCACAGGTAGGTGTAATTTTGCTTGGGGGAGGGATATGTCTGATTATTTTAGCGTTAATGAATCGCGAGCCGGAATAACATTATCCATGCACGCAGAGAAAATTTTTTTTACCGAAGAATTGCTGACGCGCATTTCCTTTTGGCGCACTACGGGTGATGTTATCGTATTCACAAACGGATGCTTTGACATTCTTCATCCCGGCCATGTGCATCTGTTGCATTTTTGCCGTCAACATGGCGATAGAGTTATTGTTGGGTTAAACAGCGATGCATCGGTTCGGAGATTAAAAGGTGACAAACGACCACTCAACCACGAAAAATCGCGCGCAACAGTGCTTGCGGCGCTTCTTTACACCGATGCGATTGTTTTGTTTGACGATGACACTCCCGAGGCGCTCATTCGTGAAATAAAACCTGATGTACTCGTCAAAGGCGGTGACTGGAAACCACACGAAGTAGCCGGCGCACAATTTGTAAAAAGCTACGGAGGGCGTGTAGAAATTGCCCCGTATCTTGAAGGTTACAGTACTACTTCTGTTCTTGCTAAGATTCAGTAATCTTATTGAGTTAACAAACTTTGAGATAAGCACACAAACACTCCGATATATATCGAACACCACCAGATTAGTTATAATCTCTGTATTTGTAATTTCAAATTGTATATTACTTTATATTCAAATCACTACCAGGCATTAACTGCCTGATTTAATTTTCATGGG
>JANWXI010000120.1 GCA_025057415.1 Chitinophagales bacterium | reverse complement strand
TTACAGGGCTTTGGATGAGTACCAATAACATGAATTCCCCACCTATCTTCAGTTTCTAATGACAATTTTGGGTTAAATCAATGCGGCAGCATTTTAATCGTCAAATGCCGTCAGGTGACTTTCAGGCGTATGGTTTTTCAACTGTCTTGTTTGATACAGGTAATTAAGCAATACGCCTACCAGTACCATGCCTACACCTGCCAGCGCGGGTAAAGTGTATTGCTCCTCAAAAAACAACCAACCGAAAAACAGTGCGTACAAAATACCCAGGTAGTTATATACCGATACATTGGCTACTTTGTCACCCTGCAATGCTTTGGTAAGATTTACTTGCCCGATTTGGGTAAAGATGCCGATGAGCAAAAGGAGCAGTACATCTGATAGCGAAGGGGTTACCCAGTGAAACAGACAGTAAGCCGCGCCACACAAAAACCCGAATATCTGAAAATGAAGAACCACTACCACAGGATGTTCACTGCGGCGTAGTGTGCGTACCACATTGTATGCCATTCCCGATGCCACAGCAGATGCAATTCCAATCAACAGCGGTATGGTTTTTATGCGTACATCAAATCCTTTAATCAGCAACACACCGCTGAAGGAAAGCACAAAAAACAACCATTGCACGGCTCTTACACGCTCACCAAGCCAAAAAATTCCGATGATGGCGGTAAAAACCGGAGACAGATACTGAATGGTAACCGCACTGCCAAGTGGCATGGTTTTGAGCGTAATAAAAAAGGTAAACAGCGCTGTGGTGCCGAAAAGTCCTCGTGCCCAAAGCAGTTTGCGGTTAACGCCCCTCCAGTCGGCTCGTTCGCGTTGCAACCACAGCAAACACAGGCACAAGCTGATACCACACCGAAACATTACCAATTCCATTGCAGGCAGGTGGGGCAATGCTTTTACCAACGCATTCATGGCCGCAAATGCCGCAGTGCTGACGAGCATATAGCGAACTGGTGCAGGGATGGACGATAGAAAAACATTGCGCAGCGCGATGGTTCGGAAAAGGAAATTCATCCTCGTACGGTTAACGGTAAGTGCCGTTGGGTCGGGGACACTGCATCGGCATAATGGTGTAAGAGAGTGTGATACCCCCCATCAGGTAGTCGTCAAATTTGGGACTGTGGCCGCGCTGGTACCCGGGTCGCCCGATTTTTTCGCCTACTTCACCGCTGCGGTCGCTGAGCGCTGCTGCCAGACCGGTAGAGCCGCCGGGCAGCGATGCGTAGCTCGGATACTTACCGCTCACATCATCCAGGTAATCCGTAAAGGTTTTCCGCACACCGGCCTCTATACCTATGTTCCAGTTGCGTGCAAACGAAAACTTGAAACCGCCCACAAGCGGAATGGCAAAATTGAATAACCGATATTTTTTAACACCCGAGTAGCTGGGGTCATTTTGCCCTTCGGTGCCCAGGGGTTGCAGAAAATACCACTTGCCTTTGTAGCGCGCCTGTGGATTGAAAAAAAACAGCGAAATACCCGTACCGATGTAGGGTGTAAAGTGATATTTGCGCTTTACACTTGCCTTGTCATATTTAAAAAAATTAAATTCAATCATACTGCTGATGTCGTAAATCTGCGAACGAAACGAAAGATTGCGCTGGCGGTTCCATGCCATGTTGGTCTTGGCATCGTCAAATTCTACCATTCCCCAGTTTACGGAAGTTTTCCAGGCGCCGCGATACCGAATGTGATAGCGATAAAAAACTCCTGTACCCGGGCGAATAAACTTAAACGAGGTCTGTGTGTTGAGGTCGCCAAAATAATTACTGATGCCTCCCCAGGCGCCAAACTCGTGCCATTGCGCGCGCGCCGCATACCAGCCGCACAGCCACAACAGCAGGAAAACTCCACGCAAAATGTTATGCTCTCTTTTCACAACAAACCGCGAAGAAACAATGAACGCACAAATAAGCAAAATGTTGTGTGTTGCTACCTATCAAACAGGAAATTTGCAAACGCTACAACGCACTTGAGTTATATACCGGGTATTTTGCATACAGAAATGTTTCAGAAGTCCGGTCTTACAAATCAAAATAAGGCAGCAAGCAATAAAACCTCCCGAAGAAGTATATGCTATTATCCTGAGTAAAAAACATACATCACATGTTTTGTCAAGTGTAACTCAACATAAATATTCATTGAAACAAGCGTATAATTACAGCATAAAAATACTAACTACCGGGTTATACCACTTACGTAAATCATACTCAGATAACCAAACCACTGTCTCAATCATTTTTATTATGGGGTGCCCCCGCTGCCAAGCGATGCAAGGCAGCGGGGTCGGGCTGGCTACGGGGTGCGCTGCCGCTCCCGCCCCGCCCGCCATTGGTTTATATTTCAACGGAGCGGGCGGGGCCGCTTCGCTGCGCTCGCGCCCTCCGCATCCCTCACCCGATTGGAAAAAAGTGGTAAGTCGAAAAGTCATTTGACCAATATTGTTTCTGGTCACATCTTTACCATGGTCGCATGCGGCGCGGGCGCAGGTACGCAGATACGTTACATCACACAATTTCAATGCAACTCCCGTGTTGCCTGCCAAAGACGGGCGACCCGCACACTACCACATTCCGATACGATATTAAACGCAAACTTATGTATAACACTTCTGTTCACTCCTGTCACACAAACCCTTTCCAAATAATCATGTTACATCATGAATGTAAATTTCACCCGGGTAACTGAGCGACAACTTCAATATCTGTTTATTGTAAAGCATTCCGTAAGCTAAGCGGAGAATTTATCCGGAACACATACGGCTAACTTGAAAAATAAACAGCTTGTCATTAGTTTATATTCAGCATGCTTATTAAAATGATGATATTGATATCCGTATATTACATTTTGCATAGCAATTAATATCTATTTACACAAACAAATGAATGTTACATTATTCTGCAAACGTACGTAAGTACGTGGTCATAAATGAATCTGTACTCCACCTCCAAATTATCCCACATCACATCGGCTGTTTTAATGGCGGCTATCAGTTTTCCTTTCTGGTCAAGGTCAAAAGGTTGTACCTGCAACTGGCTGGTAAATGATATACCCTTGCGACCGTAAAGTTTATACAACGATTCTTTAGCGCTCCAGTACACAATAAGTTTTTCGGTAAATTCATCCCGATTTATCGCGGCTATTTCTTCGGCAGTTAAAAATTTGTGCGCTACGCGCTGTACGCGCGGGTGCACCCACTCCAGGTCAATTCCTACCCGATGAGTTTCACTTACAATAGCAGCAGCATAGTGTGCCGTGTGCGTGAGCGAAATCTGCAATTGGCTACCGGGTATGTAGGGTTTACCGTACTCGTCATTGTGAATGTCGGATATATTCACTGACAATACCCCTGCCACATGTCGGGCTGCATACCATTGCAAACGCTTTTGTGGATGCCGAATGTGATTTACCTCATCTGCGCAATCGAAAAAAGAAGGTTCTTCTTCAATTTTCCATACACCTGCTCTGTAATGCGGTTGCTCCAGAAGGGTTATCAAAGGCATAGCTCATTGCCGGGTTTGTAAAAATCGAATAGCTGCCGGTACAAGGGTCACCGATAGAGGTGTGTAACCGGCAAATTCTCCGTCAAGGTCTATCGGTAAACAGTCTTTTACTCCGTCAATGCGAAGGGTTGTGGCGGAGCCGTAGTGTACCTGCGGGTGCTCTACAGGAACACATCTGCGTATAGCAGGCAGGTGGCGCAAGTAATCGCGCAGGGTCACTTCACCGATGCATACTGTATTTAACATACCATCATCGGGCAGGGCGTAAGGCGAAATACCAAGCCCGCTGCCAAAATACTTACCGTTACAAACACAATAGTTCATCACGTTGCCTTCAAAAGAAATACCATCGCCCTGTACTCTCACGGGCACAGGGCGATAAGTTAAAAGTGATTTGATAATCTGATATTGATACGTAAGGGTGGGGCCCATCCATTTGCTCGTGCGGCTCATGCCCTCGGCCACCTGACCGCCCATTCCCACGTCCGTGATATTATGACTGAAGCGCTGCGCAGGTTGTCCGTTGATATCGGTATATGTGAGATGCATTAGGTCAATGGGGTGCGCTTCTTCAAGCAATATTGTTTGTGCCAGCCCCTTAATATCTGCAGGTAAACGCAAGGTTTTGGCGAAATCATTGCCACTTCCCAAAGGCCATACGCCTATTGTTACTTCGCCCTTACGTGGCGATTGCATGACACCGTTGATGACTTCGTTGAGCGTGCCATCGCCCCCGGCGGCAATGATGAAATCAAAACCCGCTTCGGCACATTCTTGCGCCAGGGACTCTGCATGGCGGGGGAAGTTTGTAAACAAGAAATTTATTTGATGATGGCTAAGAAAATTTTGCGCATCGCGTACCAGCGCTTTGCGGCGTTTGAGTTTACCGTGTGCTATAAAAGCGATTTTCTTCACGCTATTTACTTTCTTCAATCATCTTGTCCACCAATTTTTCGAGGGTGGTCAATGGTACGGCACCCTGGGTGAGCACTGCATCATGAAATTTTTTTATATCAAATTTATTACCCAGTTGCTGGCGGGCTTTCTCGCGCAGGGCTAGTATCTTCATCATTCCCACTTTGTAGCCGAGCGCCTGCCCCGGCCATAGAAAATATCTTTCCACCTCGCGCTCCACATCGCCCGGAGCATTGGCGGTGTTGCGTGTCATATAAGCTATGGCTTGCTCACGCGTCCATCGTTTGTGGTGTATGCCCACATCAACCACTAACCGGGCAGCGCGGAAAAGTTCCATACTCAATCGGCCAAAATCGGAATATGGGTCTTCGTATTTTCCCAGCTCTTTGCCAAGTTTTTCTGCATATAAAGCCCAACCCTCTACATAAGCCGTAAAACCGGAATGCTTGCGAAACTTCGGCAGGTTTTCTAACTCCTGTGCGAGGGCAATTTGCAAATGATGTCCGGGGACGGCTTCGTGATAGCTGAGCGCCTCCATCTGGTACTTCGGCTCAGTGTTCATGTCGTACGTATTCACATAAAAGCGGCCGGGGCGTGTTCCGTCAACAGACGGCTGTTCGTAAAAGGCGCCACCTGCGCTCTTTGCCCGGAATGCCTCTACTTCTTTAACCTCCAACGCTGCTTTGGGCATTTGATTGAAAATGCGCGGTAATTCTTTACGCATACCATCTATGTATCGTTGAACATCGGAGAGTAGCTGTTTGCGTCCTTTTTCATCGTTAGTGTACTTAAACTGCGGGTCTGTGCGTACATACGACAAGAAGTCGGCAAGAGAGTCGCTGGCAAACTTTACTTTACGAATGATTTCGCGCATCTCTTCCTGAATGCGTGCCACTTCTCTCTCACCCATAGCGTACACCTCCTCAGGCGAATAGTCGGTAGTGGTATGCTGGCGTATCTGAAAGGCGTAAAACGCCTCTCCCTCCGGTAAGCTCCACACGCCTTTGTTATCCCTGACAGCAGCTTTTTTCTCCAGAGTTAGCCAGTAATCCAATAACCGGCTGTACGCATCCTTTACATCGGTGCGTAGCGTATGCGCGAGCTGTTTTATCATTTCCTCCTTCTGCGACTCAGCGATTTGCAGCGCCTTTAATTTATGTGAAAAGTCCTGCAGTAAAATGTTATCCTCATCGGGCGATTCGCAACCTTTCATGAAAGCGCGGATGTCTTCTGTAACGTATTTAAAGGTGAAATGCGGCGGAAACACATCTGATTTTTCGCACGTCTTCAGATTAGTAAGGGTTTGGTCAATAACATCTTTGATTTTGCGCACACGGCTCAGATAGGCAAAAGCATCGGTGAGTGTGTCTATGCGGTGTATGTTTATCAAGAAAGAAGGAATATCATTGTGTACTCCTCCGAGTTGTGTTATTTCGTAGTAGTGATGGCGCCACCGGTATCCCTCTTCCATGCGTTTAACGTCTTCGCGGAAAAGTTGCACACTCAGGGCGGTTTGCTCGTCCAGACAATCTAACGAGAAAGATTTTTCCAGCGAATCTAAACTGGCTTTTGCGATGGCGAGCTCGCGCTTGTAGTTTTCATCGCTGCGGTCGCTCCACTCGTCATACCTGATTTTATAACCGAGGTGCGATGCCCACTCCGGGTTGCGGGCTACAGCTTCATCAAATTTGCGGTCTAAGTACGCATTTACTTTTTGCGATTCGGCAGCGATTGTTTCGGGCGGGCAAGCGGAGTTTTTTTTCATTTTACAACAACAGAATAAACTGATTGATAAAATTGTACACAACCATCTCATTTTCGGCAGGTTTTTGGGTTATATTGTCTGGATACCACTTAATTTACACCACCAGCTCAAATGACCCGCGTGCTGCGCTTCGTGGCGGATGCTGTGTTGTATCATCATGCGTATGGAATTATCCTTATTAAAGACATAACCGCAGGGGTTGGGTTTTTCAATGTCGTTATCGGAGAGTTGGTGTAGGTGAAACATGGCACGTTCATGAATTGTCTTTAATGTCTGGAGGAGGTCTTTCATATCCGGTTCATGGTCGTGCAGGGTTCCGTTGCTTCCCAACTTGTAATGTTCGAGCCAGGGGTAATGCAGCGGAGCGCCGCCGCAACATTGGAGCAAGAGGTGGTTTTCTGCCCAGGCGATATGTGCCGTGAGCCAATAGATGGAGTTTAGTTGCGCCCCGTTGACTTGTACCGTTTGATAAGGATTAACTTCCCGAAGAAATTTCAAATACCACAGTGTTAAGTCGCGCACACATTGAAAAGTAGATGCCAGTAAAACTGCTTGCGTCATGATAATGTTTGACACGAACATAGAACAAATGCGGGATTTCTTACATCCTAATTCTAAACGGGGCTAATGGTGGTTAGATTACAACTTACTGTATCTTGCTGGTACGATGGTTAATTGAAAGTCGCCTAAAAGAATTTTTGGTGCCGGGTTATTTACCTGGTTGTGTATTACCGCCGCTGACAATACGGAAGTTTTTACGCTCTGCCATGAACACTATCAGTGTATATAACAACATCAATACAGTAGCGATTGCCCCAACCGGCCCTGCGTTTCTGATTTTTTCAAAAATCAGCCATATACCTATGCCACTCAGGATGTAAAGAAGAATTTTGGTTACTTCATAATTTACAGGGTAGTATCGCTGACCCAGCAGGTATGATACCACTACCATAAAGCCATAACACGCAAAGGTTGCCCACGCGCTTGCCATGTAGCCGTGAGAGGGTATGAAGAGGATATTCAATACAATTGTAATGACTGCACCCGCTACTGCCACCCAAGCTCCGGTAAGTGTTCGGTCGGTTAGTTTATACCATACCGAGAGGTTCACGTAAATGCCGAGGAACATGTTGGCAAGCAGCAACACGGGCACTACGCGCAATCCCTCGCGAAAACGACTTCCGATAAAAAGCTGTACATAGTCCAGGTAAAGCATAGTACCCAGAAAAACCAACATGCAAAATATGGTGAAATATTTTAATACATCTGCATAAAGCCGTCGGGCGTTTTCCTGCGTAGATTGGGCAAAGAAGAACGGTTCAGCGGCAAAGCGAAACGCCTGAATAAACAGCGACATGATGATGCTGAGTTTATAGCATGCCCCGTACACACCTAAATGATGCAGGTTTGTGGCGGGGTCGTAGGGGAGTAAATGGCGCAACAGCACACGGTCCAGCATTTCGTTAATGATGCCGGCAAAGCCGATTATCACCATGGGGAGCGAATAGCGAAGCATATCACGCAGCAGTTGTAAATCTGCTTTATGCAGAACGCCCCGGAAGACGGGTAACAAAAAAATCACCTTAACCGCGCTGGCAATCAGATTGGATATGAACACATACCCCACGCCTATCTGCGGGTTATATAACGAAGCGAACCAGGAGTGACTATGGTGCAGATACGCATGCCGGCACACCACCAGAAAAAATATATTAAACCCAATATTTATAAATATTTCAGCTAATTTGATACCTGCAAACTGCAACGCTTTATTTTCAGCGCGCAAGCGGGCAAATGGCAAAGCGCCTGCAGTGTCCAGGGCGAGAATCCAGCCAAACCAGTAAATGTACACCATATTGTCTTCGTAATGCAGGGCAGCAGCAATGGGGTGTGCAAAAAGGTAAACCAAAGCCAGAAAAACACCTGCTCCCGTCAGTAAAAATCGCAGGGCGGTGGAGAAAACTTTTTCGGGGTCGCTTGCCTGTTGTCTGAAACGGAAAAAGCCCGTCTCCATTCCGAATGTAAGCAGCACCGTAAAAAAACCGCTGTAGGCGTAGAACTCGCTGTTGATGCCAAACTCACCGGTGGTGAAAACGCGCGTGTACAGATATGTGAGCAGATAATTGAGGAATCGGCCGGCAATACTCGGTATGCCATAGATGAGGGTTTGCGAGGCAAGGCGTTTGAGCGGGTTCAAGAGCAGGCCTGGTTGTGTGGCGAAGATGCGCAAAAAGGATAATGGTTTTTGAAAATTTCTCCATAGCCGCCCGACACGTGTAATATTTTCAGTACGCTAATCTATGGTTAATTATATTGAAGGAATTGTTTAGTTACCCCGGAACAAATTTACATTCTTGATATGCCCTGATTATTTGAAAAGCGTTTCAATAATAAGAGTATCGAAGTATCAGAAGAAAAGTTAGTGGTTGAGCGCTTATTGTTAGATTGTGGTTAGTTGCGGGTCGCCC